>NZ_MRUJ01000245.1:0-16117 GCF_002099325.1 Frankia sp. KB5
GGGTCACCCTGTCCGGGCCACCCCGGTGGCGCGGCCGGTTCAGGGTGGCCGAAAAACGCCGCCAGTGGGGCGGAAGGGCTTCCGTTAGATGAGTAAGTCCGAACTCCGGGCTGGCCGTAGCCGGGCCTGAAGAGATGGCTTCCAAGGTCATGGTGTGACGCAAGATCTGGAAACCCTCGCCGGCATCTCCCGGTTACCGCATCCGGGGGCCGGTGGGTGAGCCGCGGCGGGGAGGAGCTGGGTGCTCGGTGTCCGGGCATGCYAAAGGCGTCCAGGCCGAGATGCCCGGACGCCTTGGGCGGATCCAGCGGCTGGTCAGGCCGCCGCGGTGCTGGAGGCCGGAGTCGACGTCGTCGAGGAGGCCGTGGCGGTGCCGCCCGACGAGGTCGAGGACGACGAGTCCGAGCTGACGGAGCTGTTGGTGCTCCCCCCGGATGTCGCCTCGCTGCTGCCACCCGTGGCCGTGGCGTCGCCGACGTCCTTGGGGCGGTGCTGCGTGGACCCGCCGGAGGAGTTGGACCGGCTGTCGTTCTTGTAGAAGCCGCTGCCCTTGAACACCACGCCCACCGAACCGAACACTTTACGAAGTCGTCCGGCGCAGGCCGGGCACTCCGTCAGTGATACGTCGCTGAAGCTCTGTACGGCCTCAAGGTCACGCCCGCAGTCGGTGCAGCGGTACTGGTAGGTAGGCACGTGCTCCTCCCGGAGTTGGCACTCTGACGTGGAGACTGCCAACTTTAGCTTGTAGAGGGCCCGGGATGTTCCCCGGTGCCATCGGTTGGTTCGCACCGTAGCGTACGACTCGGCGTGATGATGATCTTCACGTTGTGATCGTGGGACTCCATGGGGATCTCATCCAGAACCTCTTGGTCGTGCAGGACGGCGATCACCGGAACGTCGGCGCCCACCCGGGCCAGCACCCGKTCATAGGAGCCCCCACCGCGCCCCAGACGCCGGCCCGTCCGGTCGACCGCGAGCGCCGGGATGATCACCACGTCGGCCTCGGCGAGAACCCCACGGGGTGCCRCCGCCGGTGGTTCGCGGGTACCCAGCGCGCCGGGCACCAGTGTTCCGACGTGCTCCCGGAAGTCCAGATCGAGATCGGCGCGTAGGGCGGGCAACAGCACCCGCACTCCGCGAGCCAGCAGTCGATCGAGCAGTTCGGCGGTGTCCGGCTCGCCGGGCAGCCCCACATACGCCGCCACGCACCGCGCGGCCTCCACCTCGGGCAGCCGCTGGATGCGGTTGGCCAGTCGGGACGCATCCGACCTGGACAGCGAGCCCCGACGCAGGGCCACGGATGCGCGGCGCTGTACCAGTAGCCGGGCCCGCAGGCGAGCCTTGGCCTCGCCTGCCTCGCTCGTCTCACCCAGCGCCGACGCGCCGCCGACTAGGGCGGGTGCGATCTGCCCGGAGCCGCCGCCGGCCTCGGGGCCGGTGCCGGGGGTTCGGTCGACACCGTCGTGGCGGGGGCGGGCACGCCCCGGGTCCGCTGGCCGACTCCCGCGTCCGGACACCGGTCCGGGATGYGGACGGATCGTCAGCTCGACGGTGAGCTCTTCGTCGAGATCACCCGGAGGCCGGTCATTCCACTGCACACCGACAGCCTCCCGCAGGTTGGCCGCCAGCGGGGGGTTGCCGCGGCATACGGCACGCGAACGTGGGCGTGATGTCGGGCGGAGGGAGCGCAGGTTACCAATTGTGGCACCCATAGTTACTGATGGTGATTTGTCGATTGTTGGTGGAGGTGTTGTCAGTTACCGGTAGGGGTGTTGTCGGTGGTGGACCGGGTGGCACGGAGTGCCGCGGGCTCGTTCTCGGACCCGCGGCGCATGTCCGGGCTGGCGGCGGGCGGGACCGGCGGCCGCCGTGAGCTGTGCATTGCCTGTGCTGGGGCCGTGGACGGTGCCCGTGTCCACGGACCCGACTAAGGTTTCGGCTATGCCAGTAACGAAGGCGGTCATTCCAGCCGCGGGTCTGGGGACCCGCTTCCTGCCGGCGACGAAGGCCGTCCCCAAGGAGATGCTGCCGGTCGTCGACAGGCCGGCTATCGAATACGTCGTCGAGGAGGCGTCCCGCGCCGGCCTGCGCGATGTCCTGCTTGTCACAAGCCGCACGAAAAAGGCGATCGAGGATCATTTCGATCGTGAGGCGGACATCGAGGCGGCCCTCGAACGGAAGGGTGACGATCTTCGTCTCCGTCGGGTCCGGGTGTCGGCGGAACTGGCCGAGGTCCACTCGGTCCGCCAGCAGTCGCCGCGTGGGCTCGGTCATGCCGTGCTCTGCGCGGCGGCGCACGTGGGAAACGAGCCGTTCGCTGTCCTCCTCGGTGACGATCTCATCGACGAGCGGGACCTGCTGCTCGAGGAGATGCTTGCCGTGCAGCGCCGCTTCGGGGGCAGCGTCATCGCCCTGATGGAGGTGCCCGAGGACCAGGTCTCCCTCTACGGCGTCGCCACGGTGGAGTCCGTCGRCACCAGTGCCGGCACCGGCAGTGCCGACGACCGGTACGGGATCGTGCGGATCCGTGACCTGGTCGAGAAGCCACCGGTCGCGCAGGCCCCGAGCAATCTGGCGATCATCGGGCGGTACATCCTCTCGCCGACGATCTTCGACGTCCTGCGGCGGACCGAGCCGGGACGGGGCGGGGAGATCCAGCTCACCGACGCCCTGCGGATCCTGGCGCTACGGGCGGTCGAACCGGCCGGTGCCGCGGGGGACGCCGGCACCGACACTGCCGCCGAGCCCGTGCACGGGGTGATCTTCACGGGTCGGCGGTACGACACCGGTGACCGGGTGGACTACCTGAAGGCCGTCATCCGGCTCGCGTGCGAGCGCGCCGACCTTGGCCCCGAGCTGTACCCGTGGATCGAGGAGTATGTCGCGTCCGGTGGTCCGAAGGCAGCATTGTCCTGATTTATCCATATTGCTTAAATTTATCCGCTTCATCGCCTGAGGGTGCCGGGATGTGCCGGCTTCTCTTCGGGTAGGCCTTGACGGCTCCGGTGACGACTCCGGTGACGACTCCGGCAAGGACCGGAACGCTCCCGGAACCGGCCAGCGCCCGGCGGTCGCGGCATGCCGTTCGGACTGGGAGGCCCGGAGCGGGAGGCCCGGAGCGGACGCCCCCCGCCCCGACCGCTGGAGCTACCTGAAGGTAACTGCGGGTAATACCTGAAGGTAACTGCGGGTAAGAGATGTCCGGGCTTCGACGGCCGTAGCCTGGGTGATGCCGGACCCGGCGTGCGACGAGTGGTGCATCGAAGGGCAGAGAATTGGACGGGCGCCCATGACTTCGGTGGATGAACACCTCGAGCGGATCCTGGCTACGGTGCGGCCGACCCGCGCTCGGCAGGCCAGGCTGGACGAGGCGCACGGATGCGTGCTCGCCGCGGACGTCCGGGCGAYGGTCGCGCTTCCCGGGTTCGACAACTCGGCCATGGACGGGTACGCCGTCCGGGCCGCCGACGTGGCCGAGGCGTCGGCGGCCACTCCCGTCTCCCTACCGGTCATCGGCGACGTCCCCGCGGGTCCGGGTTCGCCGGCCGCGCTGCTCCCCGGCGCCGCGGTACGCATCATGACCGGGGCCCCGCTGCCCCCGGGAGCGGATACGGTCGTCCAGCTCGAGTGGACCGACGGTGGCCGCCGGACCGTTGCGGTCCAGCGGGCGCCGCGCCGTGGCCTGCACATCCGCCGGACGGGGGAGGACGTCGCCCCGGGCGCCCTGGTGCTCCCCGCCGGGACGATCATCGGCTCCGCGCAGATCAGCCTGCTCGCCGCGGTCAACGTGGCCTGCCCGCCGGTGCATCCCCGGCCGCGGGTGGCGGTGCTGTCCACCGGGACCGAGCTTGTCGAGGTCGGTACACCGCTGGGCGCCGGGCAGATCGTCGACTCGAACAGCCATGGCATCGCCGCCGCGGCACGGGAGGCCGGCGCGGTGGTACGCCGCCTGGCCGGGGTGCCCGACGAGCCGGACGCCTTCGCAGCAGCCCTGCACGGGGTGCTTCCCGACGTGGATGCTGTGGTGACGACCGGTGGCGTCAGCGTCGGGGCATATGACGTCGTCAAGGAGGTGCTCGCGCGGACCGGGACTGTCCGGTTCGATCGGGTCGCGATGCAGCCGGGCAAGCCGCAGGGTTTCGGCCTGGTCGACGGTGTGCCCGTCTTCACGTTGCCGGGGAACCCGGTCAGCGCCCTCATCTCGTTCGAGCTGTTCGTCCGCCCGGCCCTGCAACGTATGCGCGGTCTCGCCGGCACCGGGCTCCCGCGGATTGTCGTGACCGTCGGATCCGACCTGCGTTCCCCCCTCGGGAAGAGGTCCTTCCCGAGGGTGGGGCTGGAGCGGAGCGGGGACGGTAGGCGCCTGGAACCCGCCACCGTCGCCCATCTGGCCGGCGGGCAGGGGTCACATCAGCTCACCTCGCTGGCGGGAGCGCAGGCGCTGCTGATCATCCCCGAGGGGGTTACCGAGGTGCCGGCGGGCAGCCGGCTGCCGGCGTTGTTGCTCCCGGACGCATCGGGGGCCATTCTCTCCGGCATGGCCTGGGTGGTTGCGGACACTGCGGACGTCGATGCCCCGGATCCGGCTTCCCCGGATCCGGCTTCCCCGGATCCGGCTTCCCCGGATCCGGCTTCCCCGGATCCGGCTTCCCCGGCCGGCTTCGGCCCGCGGGCCGAAGCCGGCCGGGGGAACGCGGCCGTGCCCCGGGCCGCCGGATCGGCGGCCCGGTGACCGCCGCCCGGCTCACCCACGTCGACGATCGCGGCGCGGCCCGCATGGTCGACGTGTCGGCGAAGGACGTCACCGTCCGTACCGCGACCGCCACCGGGATGCTGCGGGTCGTTCCCGAGGTTGTGGCGCTGCTGCGCGGGCAGGGGCTACCGAAGGGCGACGCCCTCGCAGTCGCCCGGGTCGCAGGGATCATGGGGGCCAAGCGCACGCCCGATCTCGTTCCGCTCTGCCATCCCATCGCGATCTCCGGCGTCACGGTCGAGCTGGACGTACGGGACGACGGTGTGGTGATCATGGCCACCGTCCGGACGGCGGACCGGACCGGCGTCGAGATGGAGGCGCTGACCGCCGTCGCCGTCGCCGGGCTTACGCTGCACGACATGGTCAAGGCGGTGGATCCCGCCGCGGAGCTGACCGGGGTGCGAGTGATCGCGAAGACCGGGGGGCGCTCCGGAGACTGGCATGCCGACCCCCCGCCGGACGCGGGGTCCGCGGAATGAGTGGCAGGCGCCACCTTCCCGCGGGTGCCCGGGCCCGGGTCATCACCGTCTCCGACCGGGCGTACCGAGGGATCTATGCCGACCGGTCGGGCCCGTTGCTCGTCGCCGGGCTCGTCGAGCTCGGTTTCGAGGTGGGCGCGGCGACGATCGTCCCGGACGGGCGGGATGAGATCGTCGCGGCGCTGCGGTCCGCCGTCGCCGACGGAGTGGACCTGGTGGTGAGCACYGGTGGCACCGGCCTCGGTCCCCGCGACGTCACCCCCGAGGCGACGCGCGAGGTGATTGAGCGGGCCGTGCCCGGACTCGCTGAGGCGCTGCGCGCGGCGGGTCGGGAGACCGTGCCGGCGGCGATGCTCTCCCGTGGGCTCGTCGGAACCGTCGCCGCCACCCTGGTGGTGAATCTGCCCGGCTCGACCGGTGGGGTACGCGACGGGCTGGGCGTGCTGGCCGGGGTGGTGGGTCATGCCGTCGCCCAGCTGCGCGGAGCCGACGACCACGGGCACCCGGCCGCGGGGTCCGCGGGCCCTGCCGCTGCCGTCGATGCCGCTGCCGTCGATGCCGCTGCCGTCGATGCCGCTGCCGTCGATGCCGCTGTCGTCGATGCCGTTGACGCCGGATAGGGCGCGACGGTGGGAGCTCCGGGTTGGCCGGCAGTCCTGACTGACGGACGGGTCCAGGTGCGGCCGCTTCGTCTGCGTGACGCCTCCACGTGGGTCGAGGTGCGGCTRCGCAACGCCGACTGGCTGGCGCCGTGGGAGGCGACCCCACCCGGAGTGATGATGGTCCGCGAGACCTGGGCGCAGCGCCAGACCCTCTCGATCTACCGTCAGATGTGGCACCGCCTGCGCCAGCAGGCCCGGCTCGGCGCCACGTTGCCGTTCGCGATCACCTTCGAGGGGCGGCTCGTCGGTCAGGTGACCGTGTCCACAATCGTGCGCGGGGCGTTCAACAGCGCTCAGGTCGGCTATTGGATCGACAGCGAGTACGCCGGTCGAGGCATCACGCCGACCGCGCTCGCGCTCGTCGTCGACCACTGTTTCGGGCCGGTCGGGCTGCACCGGGTGGAAGCGAATGTGCGCCCGGAGAACGCCGCGAGCCGGCGGGTGCTCGCGAAGCTCGGTTTCCGCGAGGAGGGGCTGCACCGRCACTTCCTTGCCATCGACGGCCGCTACCACGACCACATCGGATTCGCGCTGACGACCGAGGACGTCCCCGAGGGCCTGGTGCACCGCTGGCGGGAGACCCGGTACARCCGGCCCTGAGCGGCCGCCGCGCCGCCCGACGGTGCCGTGCCCGGACGGTGCCGTGCCCGACGGTGCCGCCGCGCCTGAGAACGATGCCTGGATCCATGGCTTGCGTGACACGTTCCACTCCGCCACCGGGACGGTGTCGGTTACCGGATGTAGTCCCTTCTAGTCACCGCCCGTCGTTCCGGATCTCAATCCGGTGACAAAGTGAAGGTCCTGACCGGATGCCGATGYTCTCTACGAGGGCTTCCATAGGCCATGCGCGGTTCTGGTGGGGTGCCACGGTGCGTTTTGACGACCACACATCCACCATCGCCCATCCGGTTGCGGATGCGACACGCGGGCTCCGGGTCGGTGACCACGTGGATTTCGCTCACTAGCGTCGACTACGAAATCGCAATCGTTGGTGTCGAGAAGAGGCTCCTCATGGTCAGAGCGCCCGCACYCGCCGCGCTCGCCGCGGATGGTGCGCATCCAGTGGGTGGTGGGTGGGACGCGTTTCCCGCGGCGTTCCCTCCCCCCGATAACGGCGAACACCACGGAGACCACAGATCCCGCGAGATTGACAACGTAACCACAGGAGCGGGTGGGAGTATGGGGGCGGGCGGGATCATGGTGGTCGATGATGGGAGCGACCAGGGTCGTGCAGGTGTGATCCGATGAGCGCGTTGATCTGGGTGGCGATCGTCGCGGTCTGGGGGTTCGTGCTGATCCCGATGTGGCTGCGCCGTCACGACACGACGGCGCAGCAGCGGTCCACCGAGCGTTTCACGGTTGCGATGCGGGTGCTCTCCCGACGGCCGCCCRGCCGGGGCGGTGCCGTCGTCGATCGTTTCGGCGGCGATCATGGCGGCGTCTTCACCGTGGGAGGAACGGGAATGTCGCACGCGGAATTCTTCGATGGACCGGTCGACCTCGCGGAGCTCGGGGATTCGGTGTCCGCCGAGCCGTCCCGGGAGGCCGGAGCCCCCGGCGGGCAGCCGGTCGTCCCCGGGATGCCCATCGCGGCCGGCACGCCGATCGTCGAGGACGCTTCGACCGGTGGCGCGTTGCTATCCGGTGGCGGGTCTGCTGGCGAGGATCCGGAGGGCGGGGGCTCGGAGGACGGGTGCCCCGGCCGCCCACGGTGGTCGGGTGCGCACCCCGACGATCCGCGGGTGGATGTTCCTGCGCGCGGTCCCGAGCGTCGGGCGGACGCCGAGCGTGCCGCCCTGATGCGGGTGCGTCGGCAGCGCCTGCTCGTCCTGCTCGTCCTGCTTGCGGTGAGCATCGTGCTGGCCGCCGTCCTCGGCGGGCTGTGGATCGCCGGGCAGTTCCTCGTTGATGCCGTACTCGGCGCGTACCTCGTTCATCTTCGCCGGTCGGCGCAGACTGAGCGGCGGCTGGCCACCGCGCGTGCGGCGATGGACCGGCGGATCGAGGCCGAGCGGGCCGCCCGGCGCCGACGGCCCCCGATCGGGTCCTCCTTCGCCTACCGGCAGCGTCAGCCGGGACCGGACTCCCTGGAGGAGCGGGTTGGCCAGCAGCCGGTGGAGGAGCTCACCGACGAGGAGCTCGCGATCGCCTGCGCCGAGACGATCGACCTCGGCGCTCTGGCGGCTGGTCAGCCAGGCCTGGACGAGGGCGCGGAGGAGGACGATCTCGCCCGGTTCGCCGAGTACCCCGAGACGGGCTACGGCGAGACCGGTGTCGTCGGTGTGGATGGTGTCGTCGGTGTGGACGTGGCCTCGGCCCGGCCGGCCATCCGGTCCGCGCCCCGCGTGGGCACGCGCTCGACCACCTCACGTCCCGGCCGGGTACAGGTGAACCCCCCGGGGACGCACGGTGGGCTGGTGGCTCCCACCGGGATCATGCCCTCGGGTACGGCGACGCCGGCCGGGCCGACGGCCGATGCGTCACCGGCGGGCGGGAACGTCGTGGGGGACACGTCCGGCGAACTCGACCCGCTGCTGCGACGGCACGCGGTGGGGAGCTGATCCGCGGGGCCGACGCTTGCGACTGCCCGGACCGGGGCACCGTCGGCTCCGGCGAGCGGAATCGGGAACAGGACGATGTGGATGGGCCGTCCGTTCGCCCGGGCGGTGAGAAGTCGATCGAGACTGGTCAGGTTCTCTACGATGACGGCACCGGCCCCACCCAGAATCCGGTGGGCCGCGAGACTGACATCCTGGCCCGGTCCGGGTGTTCGATCAACGCTGAGCGCATCGATACCGACCGTCCGGACACCCGCGTTGACGAGGGCCCGCGCGGTGTCCGGCGCGAGATAGGGATGTCGTAGGTACCCGTCGTGGCCCCAGTGGACGGACCATCCTGTGACGATGAGGACGACGACATCGTGAGGAAACGGGCGGGTAAAGGGGCCTGATAGCACCTCCGGGCCGATCGCCGCCTGTGGACCGTAGCCCCGCGCGTCCAGCAGAACCGCGGGTCCGGTGAAACGTTGAAGCGGAACCTCGTCAAGCCTGGGCAGCGAGTCGTCGATGTGGAAGGGGGCGTCGACATGCGTGCCCGTCTGTGATCCCAGGTGCAGGCGCTGCACGTTGACGCCGGACTCGGCCGTGGTCAGTGCCGGTGACACGTCGACCTCGGGATCCCCCGGGTAGACGGGCATGCCGGTCACGATGGGTACCGACAGATCGATCAGCTCGGTGCTCACGAGACGATGATCTCCATCCGGTGTCCGCCCCCGGAGCCCGGGGCGGCCGAAGGCGGGCCGAGGGGGCCAGGCATGCCCAGGATCCCAGGAGGCAACACTCCCCGAGGACGTCACTCCCCGACCCCATCCGATGCCGCCATTACGGGGTCATGGGAGAGTCTGGGAGAAATAATCAGTGCGTCTGTGTATGGGCGCTGTCAGAGCTAGGGGGAGTCGTGGCCAAAGGTGACAACGCCGGGTGGACCCACGGCTCGGTGGTGCCGGACTGGGCGCCGCCGAACGTCGACCTGAAGAGCGACGTTCCGCACTCGGCGCGGGTCTACGACTACATACTCGGCGGCAAGGAAAACTTCCCGGCGKACCGGGCTGCGGCCGCGGAGTTCACCAGGAGTATGCCCAACCTACCCACGTCCATGCGGGCCAACCGGAACTTCATGGTCAGGATGGCCCGCGTCCTGGCGGCGGAGCACGGCATCCGGCAGTTCCTGGATATCGGTACGAGGATGTTTTCCGAAATATACTTTGGTTATGTCGATGGTCGTGGATGGCGGTTCTGTTCGTAGGCTTCCGGTTCCGGCTGTTTACCCRCATGCTGGGGTCGATGTCCGGTCGTTGGTCGAGTTTGATGGTCGGGTGTGGGGTCTGTACCTTCGGATCTCTGACGACGCGGCCAGGGATGAGAAGGGTACCGGCCGCCAGGAAGCGGACGAGCGCGCGTGGGTGACTTCGGTCGGTGGCACGGTGGGCAAGGTCTACAACGAGAATGACACGTCCGCGTACAAGAAGCGGAAGGTACGTCTCCCGGACGRCACCGTGGTGTGGCGGGTAGTCCGGCCGCTATGGGAACAGATGTTGGCCGATCTGCGTTCCGGTGTGATTCAGGGCGTGGTCGTCTATGACTTGGACCGGTTGGCGCGTGATCCCCGGGACCTGGAAGACGCGATTGAGATCGTGGAGCATCACCGCCGCCCGGTGGTGGGTCTGACCGGCGGTTTTGATCTTCTGACGGACAATGGCCGGTTCACCGCCCGGATCTTGGTTGCGTGCGCGAACAAGTCTTCGGCGGACACCGCACGGCGGGTGCGCCGTAAGCACCTGGAGTTGCAGGCGGAGGGATCAACGGGCTCGGGACCGCGTCCGTTCGGGTGGGCTGAGGATCATGCCGTGTTGCATCCGGTGGAGTCGCCGATCGTGCGGCGGGTCTGCCGGGACGTGGCCGAGGGCATCCCGTTGGATGCGGTCGTGCGCGATCTCAACGCGCGTGGGATCACCGGTACCCGGGGGAAGCCGTGGCGGGTGAACACGATCAAGCCGTATTTGCGGAACCCACGTCTGTGCGGATGGCGTGGCCGGATGGTGTCGACGGTCAATCCGCAGACCGGAGAGACATGCCGACACGTCGAAATCGTCCGGGACCCGGCCGGGAATCCTGTGGTCGGACAGTGGGAGCCGATCATCACGCCGGACGAGTGGGAAAAGGTCGTGGCGAAGATCGGTCRCCGGAAGCAGCCCGGGACCRRCCACAACGCCCGCCGCTATCTGCTCAGCGGGATCACCCGGTGCGGGGAGTGCACCCGGAAGATGTCGGGCATGCCCCRCCCGGGAGAACGCGGGTACGCCTACCGGTGCAACCCGCAGAATCTTGGATGCGCCAAGATCGTACGCGATGGCGCCAAGGTCGATGCCTACGTCGTTGCTGCTCTTATCGCCAAGGTGGAGATGGAGCTTAGCCAGGCCGCGGCCCGTGTTGACACGACATGGCCGAAGGAAAACGAGCTTGCCGACACGCAGGAGCGGATAGCCGCACTCAACGCCGGTTACAAGGAGCGGAAGATCAGCACAGATCGGTACTTTGATCTACTTCGGCACTTCGAGGACCAGGAAAGGGAGTTGCTCGCCGAGCGGAAGAAGCACGTTTCGACTGTCGCGGTGGTCAAAGCGCGTCCCGCGAACATCCGCGCCGAGTGGGACAGCTACCCGTTGTCGCGGCAGCGTGCGATCGTCGAGGACTACATCAACGCGGTCGTGGTGAAGAAGGCCCGGTACAAGGGCAGCCGCTTCGACCCGGATTTGATCGTCSTTGAGTGGAAGGGTGCCGCTACCGAAGCCGCATAGGCCCGCCGGTGGACGGCCGCGCGTCCCCCGACCAGYGGGAGCGTGGCCGTCCGCCTCACGGAGCACCGGCGGATCCGTCACCGGAGGGAGGGAACACGAGCCCGAACATGGCCGCCGCGTGCGCGCGTTGCCGGGCCGACCAGCGCGGCGCGTGAGCCGCTTGGACCCGTCCCCACTCGTCTGGAGACGGTATCCCCCGCCGCACCCCCTTACACGGCGGAACAAAACCATTCGAACGCTGTCCGTTATGCCCCGGGGTGGCGGACGGCTGTCCGGCGGCCCGCCCGCCCACCCCCACCGGTCGCGGCGTGACGGCCTTCCCGGCGGTTGGCCCGATGGTCGGGGTGACAGGCGGATCGGCACCTTCGGTGCTCATCTCTTCCGGCACGGCCACCGGCCCGGCCGGTTCGCGCCGGCCGCCGCCGGGGTCCCAGTCGTCAAACGGCAGCATCGTGTCGATGCTCACGGCTCACCCCGCCCAGGGGCTGACCTCCCAGCAGGTGACACAGGGGGTCCCGCACCGGCCGGACCGATATCACCATCGGTGAGCAGGCCCCGCCCGGCATACCGCCATACCCCGACGGCCACCGTGTTCGGGTCCCCGTCCGGACGGCCGAACGCATCCACCAGCCCCCGACCGGACAGCGCCCCGCCGATCAGCCGTGCGTAGACCCGCCGCGCGCCGCGCAACGCGCCGAACGTCGTGCTGTACTTCCTGCTTTTCGTGATCCAGTGTCCACCCCAGCCAAACGCGTGGGACCAACGCAGCAACCCCGGCAACCGGCCCGGAAGCCGTCCGGCCGCCTCGTCGAGTGCCGCCGCGAACGTTTCATCGGTGCCAAGCTGCCAGCAGGTTTCCACCATCCGCCGCGCATGCGCGTGCAGGGGGAGCCGGGCGAGATGGGCGAGGCTACGCACCGGCCGGTCCAGCAGCCCCCCGGCCGTGACGGACTTCGTCAGGTATTTCGCCAGATAGTTAGCGATCTTCCCCGAGGTGGTGGGTCCATCCAACGCGACCGGCCGAATATCGACCTGCACCCCCCAGCGCACCGCCAGCGTTCCGGCCGGATCGTGCGGGTCGGGCRCTGTCACCGATACCTCTGCCACGACAGCCCGCAGACAGTCGGCAACCAGACGGGTGGTCGCCCACCCGGGCGGGGCCACGAGGTCATCCGGGTCCTCGCCGCGCCCGTCGAYCCGGAYGACGGCGTGYAGGTGGACCAGGCCSCGGGCCTGCATTTCCRCKGCYTTCACGMAGGTGATCCGTAYSWSRCGGCGCAGACCGGCCACCGTCARMCCSGCCGCCGCCGCKACSGCSGATTCSRTYSSRTCCCGGGTGRCCTTCCAYAGCAYCGGCGCGAGMSWGTTCCASRTGACCGCGCCCGGATAGTCGAAGCAGTCCGGGCACAGCGGCTGTCCGAGCGTGGGATCCCCGTCCCCGTGCCRGGCGTGRCAGCCCGCCGGCCGTCCATGCGGGCATTCGCTCCGCCGAGGCCGGCACGCCCGCGCCTCACCCCGCTTCCCCCGGGACCGGCGGGAGTGCACCGGCCCGAAACTCGGCGCGGTCAACGTCACGAACAGCGCCGGATGACCGCTGACCGTGTCGGGAACGCTCGTGCCACCGGCCAGCCCGGACAGCACGATCCGCCGGGCATCCCGCTTGTACGTCGCCGAACACGCCGGGCAGACCGACTCCCGCCGGTTGTTGCACCGCACATGCACCACCCCGCCGGRCAGACCCGCCGCCGAGAACGCCCGCCGCACCTCCCCGGTCGTGACATCCACATGATCCGTATGGCCCTCCAGGCGAATCGGAGAAACACAGCCACCGGCTACCGCAACCTGTACGGACTCCGCCACTTTCCGTGACTCCTTTCGGGTGTGGCAGAGCCACACCACCCACATACGGGAATCAGATGGAGGGGAAACGCGCCGCGGTCATCGGCGTGAGATGGTCAGTCGGACCGCCGAAACTGCTCTTCCCAGCGCGCCCATGCTTGTTCAGCGGCTGGTGAGCCGTCGTCCGCGGTGACCGGCGGGGGAGCCGGGGGCAGCGCCGGGGGTGGCGGGGGTCGCCGCCATGCGCGCAGCGGAATCGTCGGGTCGTCCACGTCCCGGGGACCGGTGGGGGTGGTGCAGGGTGGGGAGGCTGCGCGGGGGTCGCAAGGGGGCATGGACGGCATCGAGGGCAGTTGTGGTCGCCACCCTTCCGCCGGTTCCATCGGGGTGGTGGGACGGACCGGAGCGTGCTGCGCGGCCATGGTCCGGATGTCGTCGTCGGTGAGCCATCCGGCGCGGACCCGGACGGGGGTCGGGTCTTCGTCCACCAGGACGTAGCCGACCCCGGGCAGGCCCCGGGGAACGCGGTCGCAAAGCGCGCCTCGATCCCGGGCACCTTCCCCCAACACCATGTTGATCTGTACTGGTTCTGTGAGCCGGAGCGCGACCCGGACGGGGAACAGGTCCCGGAACGGCAACACATCCTTGCCGGGGTCTTGCAGCGCACCGACGACGACGACCCCCGGTGCCCGGCCCTGGGAGAGCAACAGTTGCAGCGCAACCGCGATCCGCTTCTTGACTTCCGCATCGGATACGTAGGCCGTCAGGCTCGCGACCTCATCGATGATGATCACGATCAGGGGATCGTCCGGGGTGGGTGTGTGGGACCGGGCCACCCCGCGTAGCCGGCCCGTGCGCCGCTCCATGACCGTCACGGCATCTTCGAGGAGATCCGCGATCGTCGCCGCGGTTACGGCGAAACGCGCGAACAAAGGTTCCCCGAAGGCGAGTTCCATGCCGCCCTTCGGGTCACACGCCCAGACCTCCGCGACGCCCCCGCGGATCGACGGGGCAAGCGCCCGGATGATCGACCAGATGACCGAGCCTTTACCGGCCCCGGTGGCCCCGGCGATGAGCACATGCGACCCGCGCAGCGGCAGCAGCCAGGCCCGGCGGTCCTCCCGCACCCCGATCGGTAGGGCGTCCAGCTCACCGGCCGCACCGGCGGGCAGCAGATCCGCGCGGACTGCCCGGCCCAGCACCTCACGGCGCACCAACACCAGGCCGACCCGGTCCGCCCGGTCCAGATCCGGAGAGATCCGCACCTCCCGCAGCTTCAGCGTGGCCGTCAGCTTCCCCGCCGCCTGTTGGAGATCGTCCACGCTCAGGCCTGGTGACAGGACCAGCCGCAGATGCCAGCCCGCCGCGCCCCGCCGCGCCCGCCGTATCCGGGGAACACGCCCACCGCCCCCAGCAGACGGTGTTTCCACCCGGCAGGCATGGCAAGCGGCCGCCCAGCGTCGCCGCAGCCGCCCACCCAGCAGCCAGCCKACCACCGCCCGGCGCAGCACCGGCACGACCAGCACGACCAGCACCAGGCCGAGGAGCAGCCCCCGTCCCCAGAAGGAACCGAACCGGCCGATGATCGATTGCGGCACCATCAGCAGCACGAGCAGCGCCAGCACCTCACGGCGCCATCCCCAGATATGCCGCAGGCCGTACCGGACCAGCAGTTCCGGCACCGACGGCCGCAACGACAGCCGAAACTGATCTTTCCGCATCCGACGGCCGGGCCGGATCCGTAGCACCGACACACCTACTCCTTTGCGCGCACGAGCAGGACTGGCCGGGGTGGCGGCACACGGTCAGGGCACCGCCACCCCCGAGCCGGTTAGCTCTTGCTCGACACTCCGGTGATCGACGCAGCCGAGTACGAGATGCCGTGACGGCCCTGCATCTGCCAGGAGCGGCCCACCAGGCCCGTCAGCCGTACCGGCGTCCCCGGCTGCACCGTCGGCGCCTCCCCCGCGATCCGGACCGCGATCACTTCTGCCGTGCCGTCCGCCATCGCGACCGCGACCGGCACGGTCCACAACGGCAGCCCATCCGCGTTCCCTCGCTGGCTGCCGGACTCTCGGTCTATCACCGGCGCAGCCGGACCCATCGCGGTTACCACGGAAAACGCCGTCACGTCCACGGGAATCACMCGCATCGCGTCACCTCTGATCATTGGTATTTTCTGGTGCCGCCCGTCAGCGGCCTGATCTCATGGTCTCCCGGGGTAGTGCGCCGAAATCTTCTAGGTTGTGCGTGAAAAGTGCGCCAGCCGGCCACCCGCTTTGCACGCAGTCCGCACGCACAACCAGCGCACCCGGCACACGGAAAAGCGGGGTACAGGAAAGCCTGTACCCCGCCCGTGCCCCTCGTGCTAACGCTGGAGGAGCAGTTTGCATACCTGCACCGCGAGATCCCACATCAACGCATGTTCACGGTCACCCCGCAGGCTCGCCGGTGCGATCCGCAGCGCATCCGCCGCCCGCGCCCGCCGCACACTGACGCGCAAACCCGCTGTCCCGGGGGAGAGCCCGAGCAGCAGCCGCACCGCCCGATCCTGCGGACTATCCAGCCCCGCCGCCGCGTTCCGGATCAGATCCTCAGCCGCGAGCATCCGCGCCGCCCACGGCGTCACCCCCGGCTCCAGCGCATCCACCACCCCGGGGGTATACGCGCCCAGCCGTGCGGCCGTGGCGCCGTGACGGATCGTGGAGCACAGCCCCATCCACAGCATGTCCAAATCCGGCAGACTCTCCACGCTCACCAGGCATCACCGGCATCACCGGCATCACCGGCATCACCGGCCGCGACGGTCACCGACACCGGACCAGGCCCCGGACGGTGCAGCACCTCCACGACCACCGTCGCCGCCAACGACAGCGCGCACATCCCCGCGCACCACGCCACCAGCGCCAGCACGAACAGCGCCTGATGACGCCGGGATATCTCTTCGGAGGCCAGCTCGACACGCCGCCGCATCACCACATCGCCTTTCCGACCAGCCGGATCACGGCAATGACGATCACGGCGACGA
>NZ_MRUJ01000246.1:0-15197 GCF_002099325.1 Frankia sp. KB5
CGGGTAAGAACATCGCAACAGTGCTCCTCTGCGGTATCGGATCCGTCGCGCCACTCACCGTCGACGGCCTCGGCTCGAGCATATCCAGTATTCTCCTGCCGGGCTCCGGCAAAGTTGTCTGTCGGTAATCCAGATTCGTGATCGCGTGGAGCGGTCGTTCGGGTCGGCGGGAGTGGCGGCGTAGTCCTTGGGCGATGTTGATGGTGCCGGCCGGGCGCGGGATGCTGATCCATCGCCGCCGCCTCGTCCCCGCCGCCTGGTCCCCGCCGCCGGCGTCCACGCACCGCCGGGCCCGACCTCCGGCTGCCCGGAGTCGGATAACGGTGGATCGCGACGGCGGTCGTCGGTGCCCGGCCGGCGAAAGGTGCTGCGGGTACGGTCCGCCGTCGGCGGAATCTCTCGGGCGCGCCCGTCGTGCGACGTGCCCGGGAGCCGGGTGCTCTACCGTGTACCCGAGGGGTCATGGGCTCATGATCGATCATTGCCCGCCTACGTTAAGATCGCACCATGGAAAAGGGGAAGCGGGAGACAGTGACGAGATACCGCCGAGTGGTCGTCAAACTGAGCGGTCGCGCGATCGCCGGTTCCGCCGAATTCGGCTTCGATTCCAACGCGCTGGAGCACCTCGCCCGAGAAATCATCGCGGTCCGCCAGTCCGGCGTGGAGGTGGCGATCGTCGTCGGCGGCGGGAACCTCTTCCGTGGTAACCAGTCGGACCGGTGGGGTATTGACCGGGTCGAAGCCGACAATATCGGCATGCTGAGTACGGTCATCAACAGTCTGCTGCTCCGGGGGAAGCTCACCGCGCTGGGTGAGGACAATCTGCGGGTGATGACGGCGGTGCCCGTTCCAGCGGTGGCCGAGCCCTACATCCGGCTGCGGGCGGTGCACCTGCTGGAGAAGGGGGCGACGGTCATCCTCGCCTGCGGCAATGGCCAGCCCTTCCTCACCACCGACTACCCGGCGGTGCAGCGGGCGCTGGAGCTCAATGCCGACGCGGTGCTGGCCGCCAAGGACGGCGTGGACGGCGTCTACGACAGCGATCCGAAGATCAATCCAGGGGCCAGGCTCTTCTCGCACCTCAGTTATGACGAGGTGATCAGCCGCGGGCTCCGGGTGATGGATCAGTCGGCCTTCATCCTGGCCCGTGACTTCGGTATGCCGCTGCATATCTTCGATATCGAACAGCGGGGCGCGATGACGGCGATCTGCCGTGGTGAGCACCGGGGGACGGTTATCTCCTCCTCGCCGGAGAAGTCCGAAGAGTTCGGGAACGAGGTGCTGGCCAGCCCCGCCGAATCGACGGCCTGATCCCGAGGCGCCGGCCATACAATCGATCTCGACGTCGGTCCCGATCTGCCTCTGAGGGGCACGTCGAGGGAGATCGAACCCGCTTCTCGAAGGACGGGCGCGGTTTGTCCGCGCGGCGGCGGACTCACCGCGGTACGCATTACGCCACGTTTCGTGGACGAAGACGACGACCCCTAACCCGGTCCCATCATTCAAGCTTCGTGAAGATACGTTCGTGAAGATACGACCGACCTGGGTTTCCACGGTCGCCGCCGACCGGTCCCCGTCTGCGCGGCTGATCGTCTCTGCCCCGGACGGCTACCACGCCAGGGATCTTGGACGTCAGTAGGAGCGGGCGATCAGGCAGACGAGGTCGTCGGCGTCGCTGCCGGCCTCGGGGATCCCGCCGTCCGGTGTCTGGATGCACCGCACGGTGAGCGCCTCCTCGGCGAGCTCGGCCTCGCCCTCCTCGCCGACAAGGCGCCAGGGGATCCGGGCGAAGCCGGCCTGGGCGGCCCGGGCGGCCTCGGCAACGGTGGCGACGTCCGTCGTCCGGCTCTCGCGTAGGGCCAGCGCCTCGGCGTACAGGTCGGCCTGCACCTCGCCCAGCAGCACCGGCACCCGCGTGGCGACCTCGGCCAGCGGCACCGGCACCTTCTCGGAGGTGTCCCGGCGCACCAGGGTGACGTTGCCCGCGGCCAGGTCCCGCGGACCCACCTCAACCCGTACCGGGATGCCCTTGATCTCCGCGTCGGTGACCCGCCGGCCGAAGGACAACCCGGGACGGGCGTCGACCTGCACCCGAAGACCGGCGTCGGTCAGGGCGGCGGCGATCTGGYGGGCCTTCGCGACGACGGTCTCCTCGTCGCGCACCGGCAGGACCACGACCTGCGTCGGCGCCAACCGGGGCGGGACACGCAGGCCGTTGTCGTCGCCATGTGCCATGATCAGCCCGCCGACCATCCGGGTCGAGCAGCCCCACGACGTCGTCCACGCCAGATGCCGGGCTCCGTCGGCGCCGAGGAAGTCGATGTCGAAGGCACGGGCGAAGTTCTGGCCGAGCTCGTGACTGGTCGCCATCTGCAGAGCCTTGCCGTCGCCCATCATGCCCTCGCAGGTCATGGTGTTGGTCGCGCCGGCGAACCGTTCCCGGCGCGTCTTCACTCCGACGAACACCGGGACCGCCAGCACCTGCGTCATAAAGTCGCGGTAGACCTCGAGCGCGATCCGACGGGCGTAGGCCGCGGCATCGGCCTCGTCGGCGTGCGCGGTGTGGCCCTCCTGCCAGAGGAACTCGCTGCTGCGCAGGAACAGCCGGGGACGCAGCTCCCACCGGACCACGTTCGCCCACTGGTTGAGCAGCAGGGGCAGGTCACGGTAGCTCTGGGTCCACTTCGCCAGGTATTCGCCGATCACGGTCTCGCTGGTGGGCCGGACGACTACGGGCTCCTCCAGCTCCTTGCCGCCACCGATGGTGACCACCGCCAGCTCCGGGCTGAAGCCCTCGACGTGCTCGGCCTCCCGGCGCAGGTAGCTTTCGGGGATGAACAGGGGGAAGTAGGCATTGACGGCCCCGGCGGCCTTGATTCGGGAGTCCACCTCGGCCTGCATGCGTTCCCAGATYGCGTAGCCGTACGGTCGGATGACCATCGTCCCGCGGACGGGGCCGTTGTCGGCCAGCTCGGCCTTGGCGAGCACGTCCTGATACCAGCGCGGAAAGTCGGTCGAGCGGGAGGTGAGTACAGCCACCCCGCCACGATATTGCCTCGACCACGGCTCGTGGCCCCGGGGACCGGCACCTGTTGGGTCCGCCGCCCCGGCGGGCGCCTCGCGCCGGTCGCGGTCGTCTCGGCTGACGGCCCGTCGCCAGAGTGGACGGTCGCTGAGGGGACGGTCGCCAGAGTGGACGGTTCAGGTCCGGCCCGGATCGCCGCCGCGTCCGACTGGCTGCCCGTCGACCCCGCGCCGAGCATCCCGCGAAACCTCCTGGAATACCAGTGAGACGTCCACGTCGCCGTGATGGCTGACCAGCGCGGCCGTGGGGGGGACGAGGATCATCGCGGTGGTCAGGTCGGCAGCGGTGGCTCCCGGGGCGAGGAGCAGCTCGTGTTGGACGAGTAAGCCATCGTTGACGGTGACCACCTCGGCCAGTGACCGTGGCCGTCCCCCGATGACCGGACGGGGTTCTGGTAGAAGATCGTCGTTATCGACGGTGTTCATGTTCTGGTCGTCCTCCGTTGTCGTGTCGCATGTCGTGCCGCGTCTGGTTGGTGCCGCCGGCACGGGGTGCGCAGCGCCGGCCCCGGGTCGTCCGGCCAACCGGACGCGGCGGTACCCGCGGGCCCCGCGCCATGCGGTCTGCGGCTTGCCGGACCCCGCCGATCCGCCGCGTGACGGGACATCGTCGTCCCGCCACGCGGCGGTGGCTGGCCGTGGCGCGCTTCATCGCCGGGCGGRACGGCTCCCGGTGGGCGGGCGCAGGCGGATGCGCTGGTCGGGTGGAACGGACGGGTCGTGGTGCTCTTCGGCTACGCCGTTGCTTCGGCTACGCCGTTGATGCTGTCAGCCACATCGATGTTGCTTTACAGCAAAGCACGAGAACGCGGGGTTGGCTACCGGCGATCTGTGCTCAGAGTGGACGTCTGGTAACAGAGGACGAAGGTCCTGATCAGCTGCGTAGCGCGGCGCGCGGGTTGGCCGCTTCGCCGGCTCCGTCCCACTGCGTCGCAGGGCGCGGCCCCCCGGGCCGGACATGACGCGCGTCGGTGAACTTTCGATGCTTGCTGCGTCGGAAGGTTGACAGCGACGATGCCGCTCGATGACCGTGAATGATCAAGTTCCGGGCGGCTCGGCGTTCTTCCTGTCGGACTCTCGCCTGTTCCTGTCCGTTCTCATTAGGCTCCCGTCCGTTCTTGTCCGCTTCCATCCGTTCTCGTAACGCTCCCGTCCGTGACCGAGGGTCACTTGTCCACGGTGTTCCGGGCGTGGCGTGATGTTCGGGACGATGGGCGAGAGTGACTATCTGCCGATCATTTGATGCGCACAGTCATGATCGGATTGGCCATTGGCTGGCTAACCAACCGCGAAGCCGGTGATATGGATGTGTTCCGGTTGGTGATGGGTCCGCGTTCGCGGACGTTCACCTTGCGTTCATTCGAGGTGGCTTCGATTCTCGTCGGCGCCCCAGTCCAGGGGGCGGACGATTCGGCGCCGTAGCGCGCGAGAACGAAGGGCTGCTCGTGAACCGAGGCAAGCGTCAGGCCGCCATCGGGGCTGCAATGGTGGCACTGCTCACTGTGGCGGCGTGTGGCACCGACGACAACAGTGACTCCGGCGGYACCGCGGCGAAGCCGTCGAACGGGGCGAGCGCGATCGCCTGCGAGAAGGGCTCCATTACCGGATCGGGTTCCTCCGCGCAGAAGAACGCGATGGACGAATGGGTCAAGGCGTACCAGAACGCCTGCGACGGAGCAAAGATCAACTATCAGTCGACGGGGTCCTCGACCGGTCGGCAGCAGTTCGTCGCCAAGCAGGTTTCCTTCGCCGGTTCCGACTCGGCGCTGAAGGACCAGCAGAAGACCGACGCGGACAAGCGCTGTACCCCCGGTACGGCTGTCGACCTGCCGATGGTGGTCGGCCCGGTGGCGCTTATATACCACCTCTCGGGTGTCGACAAGCTCCAGCTGTCTGCCCCGACGATAGCGAAGATCTTCTCCGGCGCCATCACCAAGTGGAACGACCCGGCGATCACCGCGGAGAACAGCGGGGTTACTCTGCCTGACGCGCCGATTGCCTCGGTGCACCGGTCCGACGGTTCCGGCACCACCGACAACTTCACCAAGTTCCTGAAGGGCGCGGCCGGCGCCGCTTGGACCTTCGACTCCGGCTCGGACTGGAAGGCCCCGGGCGGCCAGGGTGCCAAGGGCAGCGACGGGGTGACTGCGACCGTGAAGTCCACCGAGAACTCGATCGGTTATACGGAGCTCTCCTACGCGGAGAACGCCGGGCTGTCCACGGTCGCGGTCAAGAACGGTGCCGGAGAGTACGTCAAGGCGAGCACGGATGGTGCCTCCCTCGGCCTGAGCACCGCGAAGGTTGCCAGCGGTGACGATCTGAAGCTCACCTTCGACTACACCGCGGCGACCAAGGGGGCCTACCCGATCTACTTGGTCACCTACGAGATCGCCTGCACCACGGGTCTCCCGGCCGACCAGGCCAAGCTGGTCAAGTCCTTCCTGACTTACACCGCGTCGGACGCGGGCCAGTCCTCGATCGCCGACCTTGGTTACGCGCCGCTGCCGGACTCGGTAGCGACTCGGGTCCGCGCGGTGGTTGACAAGCTGTCCTGACGTCGATCTGACGCAGCTCCGATCGGACTAGCCGGTGCCCGCGGTGGGGTGAACAGCCCCATCGCGGGCCCGTCGTTCGTTGACGACGACGGTGAGAGCAGCCGGGAACGGCCAGCGCATTCAGACCAGACCAGCAGCACCAGACCAGCAGCACCAGACCAGCCAAGACGGTGACGGCCAGGGCATTTCACGAGCGGGAAGTCGAGTTCGGAGCACCAGGGGAAGAGGACCCATGACGACGGAGCCGGACAGCTCGGCGGACGCCGAGTCTCGGGGTGCCGCTTCGGCGACGGCCCCATCGGGAGGTGATCGGCCGGCCGGCGGGCTGGCGGACACCTCGACAGGCAAGGCCAAGGTCGGCGTCGCTGACCTGATCTTCAAGAATGCCACCCGCACGGCCGGGGTCGGGCTGCTGGTACTGATCGCCGCGATCGCGGCCTTCCTGGTATTGCGCGCCACCGATGCCCTCGGCGCCAATACCGGGAACTTCTTCACCACGGAGGAGTGGTTCCCCAACGCCACGCCGCCGGTTTTCGGCATCGCCGCACTGCTGTTCGGCACGATGATCACCGCTGCCATCGCAATGATTATCGCTGTTCCGGTCGCGGTGGGTATCGCTCTGTTCATCACGGTGTACGCGCCGCGCCGGATGGCCTCCGCCCTCGGCTACATCGTCGATCTGCTGGCGGCCGTGCCGAGCGTCGTCTACGGCCTGTGGGGACTGCTCGTGCTCGCGCCGCACATGAAGGGCATCCAGAGCTGGCTGACCGACTACTTCGGGTGGATTCCGCTGTTCGAGACCGATCGCGGGGTCGGTCGGTCGATCTTCGTTGCCAGTGTCGTCCTCGCGATCATGATTCTGCCGATCGTCGCCGCGCTGTCCCGCGAGGTGTTCCTGCAGGTGCCCAGTGCGCATCGGGAGGCGGCGATGGCGCTGGGCGCGACCCGCTGGGAGATGATCAGAACCGCCGTCCTGCCCTACGGCAAGCCGGGCGTCATCAGCGCCTCGATGCTGGGCCTCGGGCGGGCGATGGGCGAGACCATCGCGGTTGCCCTGGTCCTGCCGGCGTCGTTCAACATCTCCTGGCAGATCCTCGCGCCGGCCGGTAACACCATCGCCGCGAACGTGGCGAACGGATGGGGCGAGGCCAACGACATCGGCCGCGGTGCGCTTATCGCGTCCGGTCTCGTGCTCTTCATCGTCACCATGCTGGTCAACATCATCGCTCGCGCCATCATCGCGCGGCGGCGTGAGTTCTTGGGGAGTGCCGCATGAAAACCGCGACCGTTCCCGGCAGCGCCGTCGCGGGCGGTGAGGACCGGCTGCAGCTGCGGGGCCGGGTCCTGCCCCRCTGGGTACCGCTCGCCGCCGCTGCCGGTGCCGTCGTCYTGACGGTCCTGATCTATCTGGTGACCTCGATCTCCAGCAGGATCCAGTTCCTCCTGCTGGTCGCCGTCTTCTTCATCCTCGCGATGACCGTGGCCTCGACGCTGGTCGAGGGCGCCCGCCGGGCCCGGGACCGGTTCGCGACGAACCTGGTCTACGCCGCCTTCCTGCTAGCGGTCATCCCCCTGCTCGCGGTGCTCGTGAATGTGATCGAGAAGGGTGCGAGGCGGCTGCGCCCCGGATTCTTCACTCACTCGATGAACGGCATCGGTGCCCGTGACGTCGGCGGTGGCATCTACCACGCGATCATCGGCACAGTGGAGCAGGTCGCGTTGGCGAGCCTGCTGGCCGTGCCGTTCGGTCTGCTGGTGGCCATCTACCTGGTGGAATATGGCCGCGGCCGGGTCAGCCGGGTGATCAGTTTCTTTGTCGACGTGCTCACCGGTCTTCCCTCGATCATCGCGGGTCTGTTCATCCTGGCGTTCTGGATCCTCGCCCTTCACCAGGGCTTCTCCGGATTCGCGGGTGCCCTGGCCCTCACGGTGCTCATGATTCCGATCGTGGTGCGCTCCGCCGAGGAAATGCTGAAGCTCGTTCCGGACGAGCTGCGGGAGGCCAGCTACGCCCTCGGGGTGGCGCGTTGGCGGACCATCCTCAAGGTGGTCGTCCCCACCGCGTTGCCCGGGATCGTGACCGGCGTCATGCTCGCGGTCGCCCGCGTTGCCGGCGAGACCGCGCCGCTGCTGCTGACCGTCTTCGGCACGAACCTCATCAACGCCAACCCGTTCTCCGGGGAGCAGTCCGCACTGCCGCTGTACATCTACTCGCAGGCCGGCCAGCCRCAGCAGGCGGCGGTGGACCGGGCCTGGGCCGCCGCCCTGGTACTCATCGTCATCATCATGCTGCTCAACTTCATCGCTCGTCTGATCGCCGGACGCTCGCGGCTGTGATGACCCTGGCTCGGGACGGCGGCATGGCACAGATCACGCCCTATTCCATTCTCACGTCCTATCCCATCCCATCTGATCCGATCATCTGAAACAGCATCCAGGAAGATCGTGAGTCGAGGTAGCCATGGCCACCCRCATCGACGTTTCCGGGCTGACGGCGTACTATGGGAAGTTCAAAGCCGTAGCCGACGTGAACCTGACCATCGAGCCGAAGAACGTCACCGCATTCATCGGGCCGTCCGGATGCGGAAAGTCGACGGTGCTGCGCACGCTCAACCGGATGCACGAGGTGCTTCCGGGGGCCCGGGTCGAGGGGCAGGTACTCCTCGACGGTGAGGATCTGTACGGGCCCGGGATGGACCCGGTGGCCGTCCGCCGCACCGTCGGGATGGTCTTCCAGCGACCGAACCCGTTCCCGACCATGTCCATCTACGAGAACGTCATCGCCGGGCTCAAGCTGAACGGGGTCCGCAAGAAGGCGCTCCTCGACGAGCGGGTCGAGGAGTCACTGCGGGGCGCGAACCTCTGGGAGGAGGTCAAGGACCGGCTGGGCCGGCCGGGCGCGGGCCTGTCCGGCGGGCAGCAGCAGCGGCTCTGCATTGCCCGGGCGATCGCGGTGGAGCCGCAGGTCCTGCTGATGGACGAGCCGTGCTCCGCGCTCGACCCGATCTCCACTCTTGCGATCGAGGATCTGATCGCGAAGTTGAAGTCGAGCTTCACCATCGTCATCGTCACCCACAACATGCAGCAGGCGTCGCGGGTCAGCGACTCGACCGCCTTCTTCTCGTTGGAGAAGACCGGCGACCCCGGCCGCCTCGTCGAGTACGACAAGACCTCGCAGATCTTCAGCAACCCCAAGGAAAAGCGGACCGAGGACTACATCTCCGGACGGTTCGGCTGACGGCCGGCGGGATTGGCGGACAGGACGCGCGGATGCTCCCGGTACCGCGTGGGGCCGGTCAACCGGGGGGGCAAGACCGTGGCTCGGCAGACGAGGACCCGGCGGTTTCGGTAGGCCCGGCGGTCGCGGCGGTAGACCCGTCAGCCGACGGACGTCGGTACCGCGGCCCGTCCGGTGGGCCGCGGAGACGGACGACGGGCACCGGGCCGGGGAGCTGCCCGGCGCTGTTGATCGCGGACGAGGACGTCGACGACGGCATGCTCGACGCCTTCGTCGAGAACGGTGTCGAGGTCAGCGTGGTGGCCGACGGGGCGCTGGCCCTGTTGGAGATCGGTCTGCGACATCCGGCCGCGCTGCTGATCAGTGCCCGGCTGCCCGTGGTGGACGGGGTGACCGTCGTGCGGACGGTGCGTAGCGTGCCCGGTCACGACGACGTGCCGATTCTCCTCGCGGTCGGCCCCGATGACCGGCCGCGAGCCGCCGCCGGACTCGACGCGGGGGCCAGCGCCTGCGTCGGCAAGCCGTACCGGGTTCCCGAGGTCCTCGCGATGGTGGGGTTCATCGGAATCGGACGGGCCGGAACGTATCCGCCTCGGATGCGCGAGCCGGAGGTGCTGCGCGGCGGACGGGTGCAGCTGGACCGCGCGGCACACGAGGTCCGCCTCGACGGGGCCGTGGTCCCGGTCCCGCCGCGGGAGTTCCGGCTGCTCGCGCTGCTCCTGGAACAGGCGGGCCGGGTCGTCCCGCGCGAGACGCTGCTGCGGGAGGTCTGGGGTTCGGCGCAGACGGAGACGAACACGCTCGCCGTGCACGTGCGGCGGCTGCGGCGGCGGCTGGGCGAGACGGCCGGCCAGCCGACGGTCATCGAGAGCATCCGCGGGGTCGGCTACCGCTTCCGCGCCGTTCCCGATCCGGGTTGAGCCCTTCCGCAGGGACGTCAGCTGGGCAGCGCGTAGACGCCCGGCGCCACCCGTACCACGAGACCGTCGTCGATCAGCCCGGCGAGGGCGCGGGTCCGCTGCACCGGATCGTCCCAGACCTGGTCAAGGATCTCCTGACCCACCGCCGGACTGGCGTCACGCAGGACGGCGAGCAGCCGGCCGCGGACCTGGCGGTCGGTGCCGGCGTACCCCTGGGGCCGGCGTGCGGGTCCCGCGCTCGGCGGGCTGCCCGCGGACACCCACGCACACCGTCCCAGCAGGGGGCAGGCGGCGCAGCGAGGCGCCCGGGCAACGCAGACCAGCGCGCCGAGCTCCATGAACGCGGCGCTGGCCCGGGCGGCCGTCTCGGTGTCCGGCGGCAGCAGCTCCGCGATCTCGACCAGGTCGCGGCGGCTGACCGTGGCCGGCGGGTCGGCTCTTCCCTCGAYGGCCCGGGCGAACAGCCGGCGCACGTTGACGTCAACGACCGGATGACGCTGGCGGAAGGCGAAGGCGGCAACCGCCCGCGCGGTGTACGTCCCGATGCCGGGCAGCGCGAGGAGATCGTCGAGGTGTTGGGGGATCTCGCCGTCGTGCCGTTCGACGACGACGGTCGCCGCCTGGTGCAGCCGCAGGGCGCGCCGGGGGTAGCCCAACCGGCCCCACGCCCGGACGGCCTCCCCGGCCGGCTCGGCGGCGAGCGCGGCGGGCGTCGGCCACCGGTCCAGCCACGCCTCCCAGACCGGCAGCACCCGGCTGACCGGGGTCTGCTGCAGCATCACCTCGCTGACCATGATTGCCCAGGGGCTCGTCAGGGGACGGCGCCACGGTAGGTCTCGGCCACAGACGGCGAACCAGCCCAGGACGAGATCGGCCAGTGGTCCGGACGCGCTGCTGATTCCGGCTGGGCTGGCTGGGCCGGCTGGGCTGGCTGGGCCGGCTGTGCTGGCTGTGCCGGCTGTGCTGGCTGTGCTGGTCATTCCCGCCATCGTGCCAGGCGACCAGGCCGGCCGGAGGCGGCAGGCGGCCTCCCGTCGCCTTCGGSTACCACACGTAGCATTACCGTGTGTAGCGTTACTATACGTAGCGTTCGAGAATGCTTGACTCGGCGAGCCGGGAGAGGCCCTCGCGGACCGCTCGGGCGCGGGTCTCCCCGACGCCGTCAACGGCCTGCAGATCGTCGACCCCGGCGGCGAGCAGTTTCTGCAGGGTGCCGAAATGGTCGACGAGCCGGTCGACCACCATCCGTGGCAGCCGGGGCACCTTCGCCAGCATGCGGTAGCCGCGTGGACTGATCTGCCGGTCCAGGATGTCCGCCCCGCCGGAGAATCCGATCACCCGGGCGAGGACGGTGAGATCGAGCAGGTCGGTCGGAGACATCGCGGACAGCTCACCCAGGACCTGCGCGGGCGTCCCCGCCTTCGACCCGATCGGCAGATAGTCGCGGACGGTGAGTTCACGCTCGGTCTCGACCCCGGCCATCAGCTCCTCGAGCTGCAGGGACAGCAGCCGGCCGTCGGTGCCGAGTTCGACGACGTAGCCTTCGATCTCGTCGGCTATGCGGCGCACCATCTCCAGCCGCTGGCTCACCGAGATCGCGTCGCGGACCGTGACGAGGTCCTCGATCTCCAGCGCGGACAGGGTGCCCGCGACCTCGTCTAGCCGCAGCTTGTAACGCTCGAGGGTAGCCAGGGCCTGGTTCGCCCGGGACAGGATGGCGGCCGAGCCGTCCAGCACGTACCGCCGCCCGGCGACGTACAGCGCGATGATGTGCATCGACTGGCTGACCGAGATGACGGGGAACTCGGCCTGCTTGGCGACCCGCTCGGCGGTTCGGTGCCGCGTGCCGGACTCCTCTGTCGGCACCGTCGGATCCGGCACCAGATGCACCGCCGCGCGGACGATGCGCTGCAGGTCGGACGACAGCACGATCGCGCCGTCCATCTTGGCCAGCTCGCGCAGCCGGGTCGCCGAGAACTCCACGTCGAGCTCGAAGCCGCCGGTGCACAGACCCTCGACGACCTTGTCGTGGCCGAGGACGATCRGTGCGCCGGTGTGCCCGCGCAGGATGYGTTCCAGGCCGTCGCGAAAGGGGGTTCCGGGCGCGACCGCGGCCAGTGTCGCCCGGAAGATGTCGTCTCCGGGTGGTCCTGCCATCAGGCTCCCTCAGCTCCTTGGCTTCCCCCACCGTCTCCCATTACCACTGTCGTGATGCTATCGGGGCGACGGGAGCCGGTGGGGTCCACCTCATCGTGAAGTACCGATATGGTTAGAAAAATACACACTTTCTATGTTTCATGCATTTTGCTGATCGCGCCGATCAGGTCGGGTACCTCGGTGACTTTCATGCCGTCCGGAGCCGGGCCGGGGTCCGCCGGAACGAGCGCCCGGCGAAAGCCGAGCCGGGCCGCGGCGGCGAGCCGTTGGCGTACCGAGCCCACCGCGCGGACCTCCCCGGCCAGGCCGACCTCGCCGATGGCGACGAGATCGGCCGGCAACGGACGGTCCCTGGCCGCGCTGACGATCGCCAAGGCCGTCGCGAGGTCCGCCGCGGGCTCGGCCAACCGAACCCCGCCGACGGTCGCGGCGTACACGTCGGCCCGGCCGAAGCGCACCTTCGCCCGGCGCTCGACCACGGCGAGAATCATCGCCACCCGGGCCGGATCGAGCCCGGACACGGCGCGCCGGGGGATCTGCGCCGAGGTTTCCGCCACCAGGGCCTGAACCTCGGCGACGAGTGGCCGTCGGCCCTCAACCGTTACGGTGACACAGGTTCCCGGCACCGCCTCCAGCCCCGCGCCGCTGGACCGGGACAGGAACAGCCCGCTCGGGTCGGCGATGCCATGGATACCGGAATCGTCCATCTCGAAACAGCCGACCTCGTCGGCTGGTCCGTACCGATTCTTGCCCGCGCGGACCAGGCGCAGTGCGGAGTGCCGCTCGCCCTCGAAGTGCAGCACCACGTCGACCAGATGTTCCAGGAGGCGTGGTCCGGCGACCAGGCCATCCTTCGTGACATGGCCGACAAGCACCGTCACGAGTCCCAGCGCCTTGGCCGTCCGGATCAGGGCCGCGGTGACCTCACGGACCTGGGTGACCCCGCCCGCGGCTCCGTCCACCCCGGCCGCGGAGATGGTCTGCACCGAATCGACCACCAGCAGGGCCGGTGAGACCTCCTCGACGTGACGCAGGACGGCGCCGAGGTCCGTCTCGGCGGCGATCCACAGGTCCTCGTGCAGCGCACCCGTCCGACCCGCCCGCAGCCTGACCTGCGCCGCGGATTCCTCCCCGGTGACGACCAGGGCGCGGGCACCGGCGGCGGCGCTGCGGGCCGCGACCTCCAGTAATAGGGTGGACTTGCCGACCCCCGGTTCCCCGGCGAGCAGGATCACGGCGCCGGGAACGAGGCCGCCGCCCAGCACGCGGTCGAGTTCGTCGATCYCGGTCGGACGACGCCGCGTCGCGGTCACGTCAACGGACATGACCGGCAGAGCCGGTGCCGTCACTGCGGCGGACGAGGCGGAACGACCCCCCGCGACCAGGCCGGCCCCCCGGCGTGGGGCGGGGGCCTGGGCCTCCAGCGTGCCCCACTCCTGGCAGCGCGAGCATCGTCCCGCCCACCGCACGGACTCCGAGCCGCAGCTGTTACACCGGAACCCGCCTGAGGCCGCACGACTCGACGGGCGACCGCCGGCCGACGGGCGAGTGGATGCCATGGACGCAACGTTAGTCCGCTGGTCCGACATGTCGGCGACAGCGGCGCGCGGAATGGGTTCCCGGGCGTCGGGTACCCGCGAATGGGGATACCCCGGCCGGATCCCGCTGGGCGGGTCAGCCCAGCGGCGGGTCAGCCCGCGGTGGTGGCGCCGGCCGCAGGGCTCGCGGCGGGGGCCGACGTGACCCGGGAAGCGGCAGTCGACGAGGTCGTGCCGACCGTCGAGGCCGGCGTGGCGCCGGCCGACGGCGAGGCGGACTGCCCTGCCCGCGGCGTCCCGGTGACCGCGCCCGGAGCCGCCGAGGCGCCGGGCGCGGGCTGCTCTACCGGGACGTCCAGGGTGATGCTGCCGGCCTTGGCGAAGGTGATGGTGACGGGCACCTGGGACCCGATCAACAGGTTCTGCTGGACGTTCTGCAGGGTCGGCGCGGAGCCGTCGGCAATGAAGATCTTTCCGGAACCGGGTGGCAGCTCGGCGGGGCTCGGGACCCTGCCGCCCGCCGCCAGGGGGGAGGACACACCGATGATGGTGTCAGGCTCGGTGCCCGCGTTGAAGAACGCCGAGACGATCTGTGCGGAGTCTCCCCGGGACAGCGGGCCTGCCACATAGACATTGCGTAGCGTGATGCTGCCGACGGCGCTCGAGACGCTGTTGGTCGTGGTCCGGGCGAGGTTTGTCACCGCGTCGTTGCCGGAAGCGCARCTTGCCAGGCCAGCGGACCCGACYACCGAGGCCAGGAGCGCGACACCGATCCGGTGGGAGGCGATGCGCCGCCTGAAGGTGGACTGTCGGCCGGCGTCGTGGCCCGACTCCGGGGCGGCGGACGCCCCGCCGACGGCGGGTGTGGCTGACGTGAAACGGGCACCCAGACGGCGGCTCACAGCTCGGTGGCTCCTCCTGCGCGAGACCGGTGCCTCGGGTGCGCACCGGTGCTGGTTGACGGTCGCCCCGGGGAGCGACCACCGGTGGCGCCGCCTCCACCGCCGGCCGTCGTAACCGGTGCGGAGGGGTCACCCCCGGTGCCCGGATGATTCGGTCTAAGACGGTCCGTCTCCCGACTCACCCGTGCGGGGCTAACACTAGCCATCCCCCGGCATCACGTGCGGCGGCTGTGGGCGGTACGAGAGCCGCGGATCCGGCCCAGGAGCACGCTCGGGCCGGATTTCGGCGCCCTATCCGGGCCGGCTGGCCTGGGCGATCGGTCCGAGCGACCCCGGACGTGGGCAGCATCACGGCGTGGGGGGAGTCACGACCTGTCGGGCGACCCGGCGAGCGCCGTCCGTTCCGTGGCGATAGCCCATTTTCATGACGAGATGACCGTTACATAGCGATGTGTCGCGATGTGTCCGGTGTGCCGCGGCGGGACCGGTCGGGTGGATCGGGTGGATCGGGTGGGCCGGGGCCCGGGCGGGACCCCGTGCCGGCCCGCGCCGGGGGTTCRCCATGCGGCCCGCGCTCAACGTACAGCCAACATCCGCCGGATCGTCACCCATTTTACCTGGTAGGACATCTTCGATGTCGGTGCGCGGCGATCTGACGGGTGGCTGGGCGGATCTGTAGTCCCTGGGTGTCCGTCCTCCGGAGCGGGTGGCCGGAAGGCGGCGCCGGGTCCCTCACCCTGGCGCAATGCCAGTGAATTAAGAACCGCACCGACAAGATCCACTTCGGTGTATTGATCTTGTTG
>NZ_MRUJ01000247.1:0-6085 GCF_002099325.1 Frankia sp. KB5
ACCATCCCGACCACACTCACCCGCCCGGGCCCACCCCGACCGGGTACCCGCACCACCGGGGGTCACCCCACGCCGCGCCCACGTCCGCCCCGTGGCGGCCTCAGGCCCTGCCCTGTCTCGTCGAGGAAACAGACCCGGGCATCCCGGGCCGCCGCCGTGGTTGTAGCGCCGGCCACTCCCACTTGACCCACTCCCGCGCCGCGGTGTCGTCGCGTTCCAGCGCACGACGGGCCGGCATCTGACCGACCAGCCGTGCCGGCTACGCCTCTCGATTCCCAGGCGCGATACCCGCAGCCCGCCGTTTTCGGGGTCACCTTGAATTCCCGCGCCATCTCCGTTCGGGTCGTTCCCGCCGCGAACCGGTCAGCCGCAGCCATCCGGACCCGCTCCCGTTCCACCTGCTCCGCGGGCGTCAACCCGTCGCACGCCTCATGCAAAGGATCTATCACACACCCACAGCCATCACCAGGAACACTAACCCCACACATTGACCATCAGTACACCTCGTGAACACAGCCTGACCGAAGCCCGTGGCCGTGTGACCACGCATTCCAGCCTACCGCGAAGAGCCATTTAACGTACGGCCATTGCCCCGTCGGCCGCCGGCCCGTCAATTGGTCGCGCCGGGACGAGCGGGTTCCGGCCTGATGGCCGTCGCCAGCTCGTCCCGGCGCAAACAGATTCAACTCTCGCTATTTTCGCGGAATGTTGTCAGCGGCGCAGCGGCGCAGCGGCGGTGTGACGGGCTCGGGCTGAGGGGCCCCGGCCGCCTGGACCGCATCCGCGAGCAGTTGGCGCTCTTCAGCGATCGCCAACAATCCCCCGGACGCGACAAAACGGGAGGCTACATAGTCCGCTTCGGTGGTGGTTATCGGCGCCCGGGTGCGGACAGCCCGTATGCACACCCGTACCGCATCGGCGAGCACGACGAGCACTAGCAGAGCGAACACTATCGCTATGATCCCGTCCACGGTCGAGTTCTGGACGACTTTGTGCATGTCGCTGATACTCCTCGCGGGCGCCAGAACCCTGCCGTCGTCGAGCGCGTCGGCATAGCGGTGCCGTTGGGCGAGGAAGCCGAGCTTGGGATCGTCCGAGAAAACCTTCTGCCAGGCCGCGGTGAAGGTGACGGCGACATCCCAGCCGAGCGGGACGCCGGGCACCCAGGCCCACCGCGCTCGCCCACTCTTGACGAACAGGGTGGTGACGACCGCCAATGCGATGGCGGCAAGCATCTGGTTGGCCATCCCGAACAGCGGGAACAGCTGGTTGATGCCGCCGAGCGGGTCGGTTGCCCCGGTCCAGAGGAAGTAGCCCCAGGTGCCGACCACCAGCACGCTGCTCAGCCAGACCCCGGGCCACCAGCTCACCCGGCCGATTGGCTTCCATACGTTCCCGAGCATGTCCTGCAACATGAATCGGCCGACCCGGGTTCCGGCGTCGACAGTGGTCAGGATGAACAGCGCCTCGAACATGATCGCGAAGTGGTACCAGAAGGCGGCGAGGCGGCCGCCCCCGAATGCGCCTGAAAGGATGTTGGACATGCCGACAGCGAGCGTCGGTGCACCTCCGGTGCGGGCTACCAGCGTCGATTCACCGACGGCCCGGGCCGCGGAGTCGAGGGCGTCCGGGGTGATGGTGAAACCGAGGTCGGTGACCGCGGACGCAGCCGACGCCGCGGTCTTGCCGACGACCCCACCGGGCGCATTCATGGCGTAGTAGAGGCCCGGGCTGAGCACCGCCGCCGCGATCAGCGCCATCAGTGCGACAAGGGACTCGGTCAGCATCGCCCCATAACCGATGAACCGGACCTGGGACTCCTTTTGAATCATCTTCGGCGTGGTGCCGGACGCGATGAGGGAGTGGAATCCGGACAGGGCACCGCAGGCGATGGTGATGAAGACGAACGGGAACAGGCTGCCGGCGAACACCGGCCCGTTTCCCCTGGTCGCGAAAGTACTGACTGCGTCCGCCTGAAGTACCGGAAATTCGACGAGAACGCCGATGGCGAGCAGCCCGATGGTGCCGACCTTCATAAAGGTCGAGAGGTAGTCGCGGGGCGCGAGCAGGAGCCACACCGGCAGCACCGAGGCGACAAAGCCGTAGCCGACAAGGCAGGCGACCAATGCCTTCGGGCTGAGTGTAAAGGCGGAGGCGAGGGCGGAGTCCTGGATCCAGCGGCCGCCGACAAGGGCCGCGAACAGTCCGGCGACACCGACGGCGGTGGCCTCAGCGACCCGGCCGGGTCGCAGCACCCGCAGGTAAATGCCCATGAACAGGGCGATCGGGATGGTCATCGCGATCGAGAAGGTGCCCCATGCAGAGGCGGCGAGCGCGTTCACCACGACAAGCGCCAGCACCGCCAGCAAAATGATCATTATGGCGAAGACGGCGACTAGTGCCGCCGTCCCGCCCACCGGGCCGATCTCGTCGCGCGCCATCTGGCCCAGGCTCTTGCCGTCCCGCCGCATGGAGAAGAACAACGTCACCATGTCCTGCACGGCACCGGCGAAAATAACACCGGCGATGATCCAGATCGTCCCGGGCAGATACCCCATCTGTACGGCGAGCACCGGGCCGACGAGCGGACCGGCCCCGGCGATGGCAGCGAAGTGGTGGCCAAACAGGACCCGCCGGTCGGTCGGCTCGTAGTCGACGCCGTTGTCGAGGCGTTCGGCCGGCGTCGCCCGGCTGTCATCCACCCGCAGCACCCGGTTTGCGATGAACCGGGCGTAGAAGCGGTAGGCGATGGCGAAGGATCCCAGGCCGGCGAGCAGGATCCACGCCGCAGAGATCGACTCGTGGCGGGACATCGCGAGCACAGCCCAGCTGATCGCGCCGACCGCCGACACCGTGGTCCAGATGGCTATCGATCGGAGCCGGCCGGTCCTCCGGCCATGGCCAGGCGCACGACCGCCGCCAGGCGGAAGACCGGTTCCGGCAGTATCGAGATGGGTAGTCATACGATGCGTCCCTTGGCGAGAGCGGCCAGGCCGAGCAGGTCAGCGAGCCCGACATCGGGCGGCAGGTCGGTGCTGAAGCGCCGGAAGCCGAGCCGCGAGCGGCAGTCGATTGTGACATCGCGGCCCAGGAGGAACGGATAGGCGAGTGGATGGGCTACGGCGCTGCCACCGGGATCCGCGTCCACCGGGCGGAAGCCCCGGTGCCGCGGCACAAGCGCCCGCGGCGCGGGGCGCAGCCACAGTTGACCGGTGCAGGCGCAGCACAGCCCCAGCGGGGCCCAGTCAAAAATAACTACCTCGCCCTCGCGGAGCGCGGCCCGGGCCCGGTCGGTGACCTGGATCACCGCAGGCCTTCCGGCGCCGTCCCCCGGCTGTCCAGCCGCCAAGCGGCGGCGGTCAGCAGCGCGCTTAAGGGCACCCAGGCAAGCTGATACCAGTAAAAGAACGGCACCCCGGCCAGCCGTGGCTCATCATGCGCATAAAGCGGGACCGCCAGCAGGGCTGCGAACGGTGTCCCGAGACACGCGACCGCGGCGGTTTGCCGCCGACGTGCCGCCGCGCGGGCCGGACGACCGGCGGCCGGCCGGTCTGTTGCAGGCACGGGCCCTGCCGGGATTCCTGCCGCGGAGTTTGCCGGGACACCCAGCGGAGTGTCCCGGCCCTGCTCATCGTGCCACATCCTGATCTCCCTGCATTTTGATCTTCCTGATGGACCACCGGCCGGCCCAGGTACCCAGGCCGGGTGGTCACGCAGGCCGCGATGGTGTCACCGGGAGAGTTGCTCGCCGCGCCTCCGCGGTTTACGACTTGGTGAGCTACAGGTTTACGACTTGTTGCGGGATGATGTCGTGTCAACCGCGCCGGCTCGGTGCGCAACTGGAATAAGGACCGGGGGACGACCGGGCGGGCTTCCACCGGCGACCTCGCCGCGCCGTACGGGAAGCCGCGTGCAACGGAAGGTGTCGGATGGCCGACGGGACGACCGTGGCGGGATTCACCGTCGCGATAGCAGGCACTTCGTTACTATCGGTAAGGGCGCGCGCGTTCCATCGGCGGGACGAGCTCCCCTCGCCGGAAGGGTGGGCGCTCGCAGGGCGCCCGTTCGGTGGCGTTCTGACCTGGTTCCTGCTCGGCGGTGCGATCTACACCGCATATACCTTCGCCGCGGTGCCCGGCCTCGTCTACGGCGTGGGCGCTCTCGGCTTCTTCGCGCTGCCCTACACGATCATCGTCTATCCGCTGGCCTTCGTGCTCCTCCCACGTCTGGCGGAGACGGCTCGGCGCCATGATTACGTCACGGTGGGCGACTACGTGCGGGAACGCCACCGGTCGCCGCTGCTCGCGCTCGCCGTGGCGCTGACCGGAATCGTGGCCACCACGCCGTACATCGCGCTGCAGTTGGTCGGCGTCCGCGCGGTGCTCGTTGCCGGCGGCCTCACCCCGCCTGGGCTGCCCGGCGACCTGGTGCTGGCCTCGGTGTTCGGGGTGCTCGCCGTCGCGACCTACCGCAGCGGCATCCGCGCTCCGGCACTCGTCTCGGTCGCCAAAGGAATTCTGATCTTTTTGGCGGTCTTCGCCGTGGTCGGACTCGTCCTAGCCAGGCTCGGCGGACCCGGCGAGATCTTTGCCGCAGCACGGCGGAACATGGCCACGGACGGCTTGCCGGATCCGTCGCTCACGCTGGAGCCGTCGACGTTCGCCTCGTTCGCGAGCCTCGTGCTCGGCTCGGCGATGRCCCTGCTGGTGTACCCGCACGTGCTCACCGCCGCATTTGCGGCGAAGGACCCCGACGTCCTGCGCCGCTCGGCGGTCACCCTGCCCGCATGGACGGGCCTGCTCGGACTCTTCGGGCTGCTCGGCGTTGCCGCCTTGGCCACGGGGGTACGCACACCCCGCGGGCAGGCCGAAGCAGCTGTCCCTCTGCTCGTCCAGCAGCTGGCCCCACCGGTTGTCACCGGCGTCGTATTCGGCGCGCTCGTTGTCGCGGCGCTCGTCCCCGCGGCGGTGATGTCGGTGGCGGTCGCCATGCTCTTCGTCCGCAACGTATACGTCGAGTATTTTCACCCCACGGCCACCCCTAAGCATCAGGTCCGGGTGGCTCGCGGTGTCTCGCTGGTGACAAAGATCGGGGCATTCGCCTTCGTGCTCGGTCTGCGCGACCAGGATGCCATCGATCTGCAGCTGCTGGGCGGGGTCTGGATACTCCAGACCTTCCCGGCGGTCGGGATCGGCCTGTTCTCCACCTGGCTGCATCGCGGTGCGCTGCTTGCCGGATGGGCGGTAGGAATGGCGGCGGGAACCTGCCTGGTAACCTCCGGCGAATTCTCCGCGGTGGTGAACCTGCACCTGTTCGGGGCGTCCGTGCCGCTGTACACGGCGCTCCTCGCGCTCGGGCTGAACCTGGCGGTCGCCACCGCGCTCACCCCGGTCCTTCACCGCGTCGGCGTGGCCCGGAGCAGCCGGACATCCCAGGTGGACCGACTCCCCCGGCCGGACGCGCCGGGATGGCGGTGAGGACGGTGCGGGCGGTGCAGGGCATTCCCAAAGATCCAGCAGCCGTCACTGCCGGCGACGCCGCCACTCTGCTGCCGGCCGACAAGATCCAGGTGAATCTTCACGATCTTGATCGGGAGACCGCCATCGCGCGGCTCTTCAACACCCACTACGTCTCATTGGTACGACTGGCCGCCCTCCTCGGCGCGGACGACCCGGAGGATATCGCCGCGCAGGCGTTCTACGAGCTCTACCGGCGCTGGCGAAAACTGCGGGACTCGACCGCCACCCTGCCGTATCTACGTAGCATAGTCTGCAATCTCACCCGAATGCGACTGCGCCATCTCCAGGTTGTCCGAAAAAACATGGGATGGCCATCAGACCAGGTAGAATCGGCGGAGACGCAAGCGCTGCTGCGGCACGAACAGCGAGCTGTAGTCGTCGCGTTACAGCGGCTGTCGCCGCGCCAGCGGGAGGCCCTGGTACTGCGGTACTGGCTCGATCTGAAGGAATCCGAGATAGCCGCAGTCATGGGGATTTCCTGCGGCGCAGTGAAATCCCATGTGGCGCGAGGAATGACGGCGCTGTCCCGCGCGATGGAGTCCCAGACATGATATATCACACCGGGC
>NZ_MRUJ01000248.1:0-7812 GCF_002099325.1 Frankia sp. KB5
GCCGCGGTGGTCGTTTCCGAGGACTTCGCGCGCGCCCACGGCCTGCGCGCCGATGTGGCGATCACCGCGCAGGCGATGACCACGGATACCCCGTCCTCGTTCGACGGGGACCTGATGCGCCTGGTCGGTTACGACATGACCGCGGCCGCCGCGCGGCAGGTGTACGAGGTGGCCGGGGTGGACCCGCTCGATGTGCGCGTGGTGGAGCTGCACGACTGCTTCACCACCAATGAGCTGATGACCTACGAGGCGCTGGGGCTGACTCCGGAGGGCACGGCGGAGAAGTTCATCGTCGACGGCGACAACACCTACGGCGGCCGGGTGGTGACCAATCCGTCGGGTGGGCTGCTGTCCAAGGGGCACCCGCTGGGCGCGACCGGGTTGGCGCAGTGCGCGGAGCTGGTKTGGCAGCTGCGCGGCGAGGCCGACAAGCGCCAAGTCGAGGACGTGACCGTGGCGCTGCAGCATAACATCGGCCTCGGCGGCGCCGCCGTGGTCACCCTCTACGAGAAGGTAGGCTGATCCACACCGAGGAGACCGAGGGGGTTGTACCGAGGGGGTTGTTCTGCCGGACCGCACGCTTGCGCCGCCGCGCGGCACCCGCCCGCGTAACCGGCGGGCGCTGATCCTTGGCGCCGCCTCGGACCTGTTCGCCCGCCGCGGCTACGACCAGATCGGCATGACCGATCTCGCCGAAGCCGTGGCGGTCGGCCCGTCCGCGCTGTACCGGCACTTCTCCGGTAAACAGGACCTGCTCCGCGAGGTCATCGCCGCAGGCCTGGCCCCGCTGCGGCACCTGCTCGATGATCTCGATCTCGCCGACCGCGCCGACCACGCCACGGCGTCGGCCCGGCTCGCCGCTCGCTGCCTCGACGAACGCCATATCGGCGTGCTCTGGCAGCGCGAAGCCCGCCATCTGACCCCTGACGACCATGCCCTGCTGCGCGCCGAGGTCCGCGAGATCGGACGCCGCCTCACCGGCCGGGTGCGCGCCGCCCGCCCCGAGCTCGACGCCCCCACCGCGGACCTGCTCACCTGGGCGATGCTGGCCGTGCTGATGAGCCCGTCCTTCCACCACCTGGACCTGCCCCGGCCCGCCTACGACGACCTGCTCGCCGAGCTCACCGACCTCGTGCTGGACACCCCGCTGCCCGGCACCTGCGCCGCATCGCCGCCACCACCGGCCGGACCGCCACCACCGGCCGGACCGCCGTTGCGGCTGGCCTCCCGCCGCGAGGCGCTGCTCACCCAGGCGGTGCGGATGTTCGCCACCCACGGCTACGCCGGCGTCGGCATCGAGGACGTCGGCAACGCCGTCGGCATCACCGGCCCCAGCGTCTACCACCACTTCCCGAGCAAGCTGGACATGCTGCGCACCGCGTTCCAGCGCAGCACGGCCGCCCTGTTGATGGACGTCAGCGCGATCTATCGGACTTCGAACGGCGCCGCCGACGCCCTGCGCCGACTGGTCGGCTCCTACATCCGGTTCACCCAGGCCCACCACGACCTGATCGGGCTGCTGATCACCGAAGTCGAGCATCTGCCGGAGGACGAACGCCACGCCGCCCGTCGGGCCCAGCACGACTACCTCACCGAATGGGTTCACCTGCTCCGGCTCGTGCACCCCGAGCTCGACCCCACCGCCGCCCGGATCCGGGTGCACGCCGCGGTCGCCGTCGTCAACGACACGGCCCGCACCCCGCACCTGCGGCACAACCCGGGCGTGCCGGGCGCGGTCGAGTCGATCTGCGGCCGGCTGCTCGGGCTCTGACCTGGCGCCTCCCGGGATTGCGCGCGACCGCGCTGGTGGCGCCGGTGGGTTCGATCAGGCCGAACGAGGCGCATCCGCGGACAGATGCCGCACCGGCCGCGCCAAGCCCGAGTCCGCGACCAGTCGGGTGACGATCAGCGTGACGGTGTAGGTGGCGGTGGCGGTGGCAAGGATGGCGAAGCTCGGGGGGATCCGCGGGGCGAGGTAGCTGGTGGTCAGCCCGACCCAGGTCACCGCGACCGCCACCGCGGTGGAGATCATCATTCCGTGGTAAGGGTGGGCGGTGAGCCGGTGGGCGGTGCCGGCGGGTGCGGCGAGCATACCGAGGAGCAGCAGGGCACCGACGGCCTGGGTGGCATCGGCTGCGGTCGCCCCGACGAGGCCGAGGAAACCGACGCCGAGGAGGCGGACGGGGACACCTCGGGCGGCCGCGACCGCGCCGTCCAGGCTGGCGAACAGCAGGGGACGCCCGATCGCGATGGTGGCGAGACAGAGGATTACGGCGAGTATGGCAGCCTCCCAGGCGTGGGAGGCGTCCAGGCCGAAGATCGAGCCGAACAGGACGGTGACACCGGCGGTGCCGTTGCCGGTGTTGCGGTGGGTGGTGTAAAGGGTGAGGAAGAGCACCCCGAGGCCGAGGACCCAGGCGAACACGCTGCCGATGACGACGTCATCGGCGTGGCCGCGGGGGCCGAGGGCGCCGAGGGCGCCGAGGGCRCATCCGACGGCGACGGTGGCGGCGAACAGGCSGACTCGGGCGTCGATCCCGGTGGCCAGGGCGGCGAGTGCGCCGGTGAACGCCACATGGGACAACGCGTCGGCGGTGAAGACCTGGGCCCGCAGGACGAGGAAGTAGCCGACGAGTCCGGCCGCCATGGCAATCCCCGTTCCGGCGATGAACGCATTCTGCATGAACGGGTGCTCGAACATCGCGGTCAGTCCCGTGTCCGCCGTGGCCGCGGTCATGCTGCTGCTCCGGTCATCCGGGGGACGCGGGCGGCCCGGCCGAGCAGGTCGTGCGCGCCGACGGCGAGACGGGCGAGGAGGTACAGGCCGAAGGAGAAGCTGGTGATGAAAAAGCCGAWCGGATAGGGCGAGTAGTAGGCCACGGTCAGCCCGGCCCAGGTGACCAGCAGGCCTAGCAGCACGGTGAGCGTGAGGCTGAGGGCCGGTCGGGTGGTGAGGACCTGTGCGGTCGCGGCCGGGATGACCAGCAGGGTGAAGACGAGGAGGGTTCCGGTGATCTGGCTGACCTCCGCGGCGGTGCTCCCGAGCATGATCAGGAAAGCCACCGACAGACCCCGCACCGGCACTCCGGCGGCGGCAGCCACGGCTGGATCGAGCGAGGCGAACAGCAGCGGCCGCCCGATGAGCGCCAGCACTGCCAGGACCGCCACGGCGACGGCGGTCAGCGTGAGGACCATGTCGTCGGTGATTCCCAGGAAGCTGCCGAACAGCAGCGTGTTGACCCCGCCGAGGAATCCCTTGTACAGGCTGACGAACAGGAATCCGCAGGCCAGCGCGAACGCCTGGACGGTACCGATGGTGGCCGACTCCGCGGCCCGCCCGGCGGCTGCCCCGCCCGCCCCGGGGATGGCCGCGATGATCAGCGCCGCGGTGAGGCAGAAGGCGAAGTAGCCGTAGGTCGCGCCCAAGCCGAGCCAGATCGCCCCGGCCGCGCCCGGGAAACCGGCCACGGCGAGGGTGTGGCCGGCGAAGGCCTGGCGGCGTAGGACCATGAACCATCCGGTTGCCCCGGCGGTCAGCGCGACGATGGTTCCGGCCCGGAACGCGTTCACCATGAACGGGTAGGCGAACATCTGCCGAACGTCGCGGACCAGGTCCCACGACAGGCCCGCGTCGGTCGCGACCACCGCTGCAGTGATCACAGGTGGCCGGTCCCGTCGTGACGGTCGGCGTGTACGGCGGGCGGCTCGGGCTGGCCGACGACGACGAGGCGCCCGTCGGAGGTGGTCAGCACCTCGATGGGGGCCTGGTAGAGCCGGCTTAACGTCGCACTGGTGATGACCTCGGCGGGAGGGCCCGAGACCGCGCCGCCGCCGGCGAGGTAGATGACCCGGTCGAGGCTGGACAGGATTGGGTTGACGTCGTGGGCGACCATCAGCACGGTCACCCCCGCCGTCTGGCAGATGGTGCGGATGAGGGTCGCGACCGAGGCGGCGTTGGGCGGGTCCAGGCTGTCCAACGGTTCGTCGAGAAGCAGCAGCCGGGGCCGGCGGGCGAGCGCCTGGGCGATCAGAAGCCGCTGCTGCTCCCCACCGGACAGCCGGCCGATCGGCTGGTGGGCGTAGCCGGTGGCGCCGACCTGCTCGACGAGTTCGGCGACGCGCCGCCGCGCGGTCCGGGCGCGATCTCCGCCGGGCAGCGGCAGACCCCACCGGTGGCCGTCGAGACCGAGGCGGACGATGTCAAGCCCCCGGATCCGTACCGACGGGTCGAAGCTCCGTCGCTGCGGCAGATAACCGACCTCGGTGCGGGCCCGCCCGGGATGCCGGCCCAGCACCACCACCCGCCCCGCGGCCAGCGGCAGCAGGCCAAGGGCCGCCTTGAGCAGGGTGGACTTACCGACGCCGTTGGGACCGAGGATCGCGACGAACTCCCCCGCGCCGGCCTCGACGTTCACCCCGCTCCACACCATCCGCCCACCGAGACGAACCGCCGCACCCTCGAACATCACCGCCGGCGCGGCCGGCCTGCCGGCGCTGACCGGCGCCACCGCCGCGTCAACCTCGGCGCTCGCGCCGTCGGTTCGAGGGTGCGCCACCGCCGCCATTCTCGTCACCTTCCGCTTACTTTCCGGTTGCCTGCGCCAGCGACCCGCGCAGGGCTTCCAACTGGGCGACCTGCCAGTCCTGGAACGACGCTCCGGCCGGGACGAGCGTCTCGGTGATGGTGGTCACCGGGATGTGGGCCGCCTTCGCCTCCTCGATCTGCCGCCGCACGTCCGGGGTGGCGTTCTGGCTGTTGTAGACGTAGATTTTGATCTTCCCGGTCTTGATCTGGCTGTCGCTGGTGCTCTTGTCCGCGACAGTCGGATCGCTGCCCTCCGAGATCGCACGCAGGAAGGCCGGCGGGGTCAGCAGGTTCAGCCCGAGCGCTGGGGACAGCATCGCGAAGATGCTCTCCGAGGCCCCGACCGGCGTCCCGGCATACTTCTTCTTGATTGTCGCGATGAGATCGGTGTACGGCTTGAGGGTCGTGGCGGTGAAGGATGCCCGCTGCTGATCGAAGTAGCCCGAGTCGACGGGGTCGATCTTCTTGTAGTCGGCGGTGACCTGGTCGATCACTTTCGCGACGTCATCCGGGTTGTACCAGCGATGCGGGTTGTCGCCGTCCTTCGCGCCGACCAGGTCGCCGACGGTCAGCGTCACCCGCCCGGTCGCCGGGTTGGCCGCCGCCAGCTTGCCCGCCCACGGGTCGTAGCCGACGCCGTTGTCGATGAACAGCCGCGCACCGGCGATCGCCCGGCCGTCGGCGGGGGTCGGCTCATAGTCATGCGGGTCGGCGTCGGGATTGTCGATGATGCTGGTGACCGCCACCCGGTCGCCCCCCAGCTGGGCGGCGATGCTGCCCCAGAAGTTCTCGGCCGCCACCACGGTGATCTTCTTGCCGCCGGTGGCGCCGGTCCCGGTGTTCCCCGACGAGGACGTCCCACACGCGGCCACGACCATCGCCACGCCGGCGGCCACTACCCCCAGGCCGCGCGGCACCCGCCCGGGCCGCACCCGCCAGCGCCGCACCGTGACCAGCCGTGCACCATCCACCACGATCTCCCTGCTTGTTACCCGACCGGACCTGCTAGCAGGACCGGGATTCATTGCCGCAAAGGTAGTCGCTAATGGAAACCGTTACAAGTTCGAGTTCGAGCGGTCGGCGATGACGCGGGGCGAGCCTCCCCGCCGCCTACCCGTCCACCCACCCGTCCACCCGTCCACCCGTCCGTCCACCCGTCCAACCGTCCGTCCACCCGTCCACCCGTCCACCCGTCCGTCCAACCGTCCAACCGTCCAACCGTCCAACCGTCCACATGATCGACCAGGTGCTTTGTCGGGTCGGACGTCCTGTACCGTCCACCGGGGCGTGCGCCGGGTGCATGGAGGCGGACGCGTCGCATCGCATGGCAGATCCGGCGGGGTGTYGGGGCGCCCCGTCGCGGCGCAATCGATCTGCATACGGAGTATTACTGTTGGTATTGACAACGGTTGTTACATCCAAGACAGTGGTGATCGTTGTCGCTRCCACCAGCCCAGGAGGTATCCATGTCCCTGACGGTGTCGCCCGACCTGTTGGAGCAGGCCGAACAAGGTCACGTCGACGAGGCCGACTTCCTCGCCTGCATCCGCACTTCCCTGCCCTACGCCTACGGCCTGGTCGAGCGGCTCGCCGGCGAGCTGCCCACCGCAACCCGCGACTTCGCCGACAACCAGACCCCGCCCGCGGACGACGCCGAGCAGGGCCAGCTGTTGCGGGCGATGGCCAGCACCTCGATACGCGCGGCTCTGGAACGGCACTTCGGCGTGGCGCTGGCCTTCCAGAACTGCCATYGGCTGGCCGCTTTCCGCCCCCAGGCCACGAGCGGYGAGCAGTACCGCCGCTTCGTCTCCCCGGAGAGCCAGGTCCTCAACCAGCAACCGGAGTTCGTCAACTGCTAGCCTGGGCTCCCGGGATATTTTGATCCCGATGGCCTGGTGGGCCGGTGTTGTCCATTTTGTACCGGATTTTTTGTACCGGATCTGTCCTGGACGTTCATCCACCGGCCCGCCTGGCCCATCGATCAGAATCGGGTAACGCCCACAATGTGGCGTCGATCGGGGAAGCGTCGAGGCAGACGGACCTCCTACCTCGCGTTCATCAACGCCACGAACACCAAAGCGTCGATCGCGCAACGGGGCAGGGCGCTGTGGCGTGTTACCGCTACCGCGTTGGGATGCTCAGGATGACGTCGCGGCCCACGCTGCTCACGGTCGGATGCGCCGGCGGTGCTGGCCTGCGTCCACACAGCCCGAGGTAGTAGGTCACCACACCCTCGAAGTCGCCGCCCTGCTTCACGTGGACGACATTCGTTGTCCGGCCGAGAGGGAAGAGGTTCCTTGGAGCGGCGGGTCGACCTTCGATGTTGTGCGCGGCGGAATTGTGGAAGGTGACCTTCACGAAGGATCGGCCCAGCACAAAGACTCGATTACCGGATCCGTCCTGGATCAGCCCCGATCTCGGCACGTACTCGGCTCTGACATCTTTCGGCGCTGACGGCCGGAAGACGAAGGTGACGATGTCCACCCGGGCGCTGGCCGCGTGGGCGAAGCGGATGTGCATGAGCACGGGTGTGACCGGTGGAGCCGCCCGAGAAACCCCCGCCTCGGTGAAGACCAAGCTGAGGGTGAGGAGCAGGACGGCGCTTATGGCTGCGGCGATCCTTCTCATTGCTGGTTCCTTTTTCTTCGCTGCTTGAGGGGCACCGAAAGGCGTCCAACCTGATACGTGTGGCCAAGCGTCCCGTGGTGGCGCCCGGGCCGGGCCGGGCACCGCACGCGGGGCGTGTGCGCCGCTCGCGCGGACCGCTTCCGGGTAGCTGGCGCACGGCAATCGGTATGAGTCAGGGCCCTGCCACGGAGGGAGACACGGATCGCCGTTATGAGTCTCGGCGAAGGCGTTGCTCCTTACTCCGTGCATGAGGCCACCCCCTCGGGGGGTTCCGCTCGCGGCCTACAGGTTCCGCCCTGCCCTGGGGGGTGTCAATTTGGCGAACCGGCGGAATCCGGGCCGGTGGCCGGGGGCCGGTGGCCTAGGCTGGAACCGTGCACGATGGCGTGGTGACGCTGTTCCTCTGCGGCGACGTGATGCTAGCGGGAGTTTCCTAGATAGTTCGATCTTGGTTGGAGTTTTCGCAGCTCATGACCAAAGTTGATCTTCCGGATGTGTATTACCTAAGTCCGGGGTGCCCACCTCGCGAGGCCGAAGATCTCGGCGAGCCGGTCCTGGGTGGGGGTGGTCTCGGTCAGCATACGGCGCGCTTTCGGTCG
>NZ_MRUJ01000026.1:0-5942 GCF_002099325.1 Frankia sp. KB5
CTCCTGCCCGCCACCGGGGCGGTCGCGGCGATGATCACCCGGGCGACCGGCGTCACACCCTACTTTGTCGGCAAGCCGAACCCGTTGATGATGCGCAGTGCGCTGAACACGCTGTCCGCGCACAGCGAGACCACCGTGGTGATCGGCGACCGGATGGACACCGACGTCGTCGCCGGCCTGGAGGCCGGAATGGACACCGTGCTGGTGCTGTCGGGCATCACGTCCATCACCGACGTCGACCGGTTCCCCTACCGGCCGACCGCCATCGTCGACAGCATCGCCCAGTTGCCCGTCGGTCGGGATGTGCGGACGCTCGACAGCATACCGACGGCCGCCGTCCGCCCGGCGCCAGCCGGGGCTCCCGATCGCACCGGGGCGCACGGTCGGAGCCCGGGACCGGTGCACACCTCGGGGTCCACCACACGTGGGTGAGGGGCCACCGCGGAATCAGGGAACCCCGGACGGGATCAGGAGCCGCCCTGCGAACGGCGGAACAGGGTCGCGGTCGGCGCGGCGGCGGTCAGGGTCACCTTCGTCGGCGTGAACAGGAACGACTGCTGGGGCAGGCCGTCCGGACCCAGCAGGAACGCCCGCTCGATCGAGTCGACCTGGATGCGCGCACCGGTGTCGGCACACGCACCGACGACCCGGGTCGCCTGGATGGACGCGATGTCCTCCGCGACCGTCCCGGGTGGGAGTTCGACGGCCGTGGCGGCCGGCGCGTCCCGTTCGATGGACCAGGCAGGGTAGGTCTTGTTCGACCGGTAGGTCTCGGGGTTGCCGGCGAGCCGCATCCCGACCGACAGCCCGACCCAGGCGTCGGCGGTGTTCGGCGTGCCGACCGTGTTCTTCCGGACGATCAGGTACAGGTAGTTACGCGGGTCGCTGATCCGGGTGCGCGGGTCCGGGACCGGGGCGTCGGCGACCTTGCCCTCCCGGGCGACCTCCTGGGACATCACCCAGTAGGTCCACGGGTTGCGGTCCATCTCCCGCTCAGGGGCCTCGGCGTTCGGGTCGAGGGTGTCCGCGGCTGACAGGGCGAACCGCATCGGGCCGTCGGTGTTCTGGCACATGCTGTTGCTGCGCGTGCAGGTCCCGAGCAGCGGGTGCGTGCTCTCGTACCGGCCGGTGAACGGCTGCGACGTGTGCTCCGGCCCCTGGATCACGGCGCTGCCGGGGATGGCGTTGCCGGTGGCGTCGATCTCTACCTGGTAGGTCCACTCGATGTCGGTGGTCCGCCCCCAGAACGCCATCAGGGCCGGGGTCGGGGTGCCCTCGTCCTCGTTGCTCCACACCATCGAGTAGGTCAGCAGGCGATGACCGGCGATCGCGGTTGGCGCCTCGGAGTGGAAGGCGAGCAGTGGGGTGTCGGTGACGGCGTTCTGGAACGGCCCGCCGGCCATCGGGTCCGCGGCGGCGGCCGGCRCCGTCCGGCCGTAGATCACCGGGGCGTGCGCCAGTGCCTGGTAGCCGTTGTCCTGCGGCGTGACGGTGCGGAAGGTCAGATCGGTCAGGCGCGCCGTGGCGGCGTTGCGGGGCGACCGGTCCGCGGCGAACAGCGTCCGCAGGGTGTGCTTGCCGGCGGCCAGGTGACCCAGCGCGAGGCTGCGCTTGATCGGGAAGGACGTGGGGATCACGAGATCGGTGGCGTAGGCGGTGTCGACGTAGAGCGACAGCACCGCGGACTCGCCGCCCGGGGAGCCCCAGGAGACCCCCGGGGCGGTGGTGGTGACGTCCAGGAGCACCTCGCCGTCGGCCTCGGTGCGGAAGGGGATCGACGAGTCCTGCCCCCGATTGAGGACGATCTCCGCGGGTGGAGCCGGTGCCCTGTCCCCGGAACCGCACGCCGTGAGCCCCACCGCCARCACGGTGGCGGCCAGGCCGGCGCCGAGCGTCTGACGCAGTCCCCTTGACACCCGCGTTCCCTCCTAGAATCCGGGATCGCAGCCGCGGCCCGTTCCGCGCTCCCCCGATCCCCATACATCCTGACATCCTGCTCTTTACGGCATTGTCGGCGTGCATCGGTCCGGGTTGGGCCACGGATAGCCCGCCGGTCGGCCGTGCGGGTGTCATGACGTACCCGCCACCGCTGGGCCGCGGAAACCCCTAGTGATCTCCATGGCGGATAACGTCGCGACGGAGAGGCCGGTGGGACAGCTGGGGGCGGGCCACCGAGGCGGYCGCGCGTCGGCCGGCCTCCGGGGCGGAGGAACGATCGGGAGTCGGCGTGCGCAAGTTCGTCATCATGGGCGTGCAGGGCAGCGGCAAGGGAACCCAGGCGACGATGATGGCCCGGGACTTCGACCTGGTCCACATCAGCGTCGGCGACGTCTTCCGCTGGAACGTGCAGAACCACACCAAACTCGGTGCCCAGGTCAAACGCATCGTGGCGGCCGGTCACCTGGTCGGGGACGACCTCGTCGAGTCGGTGGTGCGCTCCCGGCTGGCCGAGCACGACTGGAACTACGGGTTCATCATCGACGGGTTCCCGCGCAACGCCCGGCAGGCCGAATTCTTCCTGGAGAGCTACGACATCGACGGGGTCATCTACCTCGACCTCCCCGACGACGAGGTCTATCGGCGGGTGCTCGCCCGCCGGTTCTGCTCACGGTGCGGCCTGGACTACAACCTGATCGCCAGTAGGCCGCAGGTGCCGGACACCTGCGACGTGTGCGGAGCGCCGCTGCTGACCCGGGCCGACGACAACCCGCAGGCACTTGCCGTCCGCCTGCGGGAGTACCACGAGAAGACCCGACCGGTCATGGAGATCTTCCAGCGTAAGGAGTTCGTGGCCGTCGTGGACGCCCGGCACCCGCCGCGCGAGGTGCAGGCGGAGATCCGTCGGCATTTCGATCTTCCACAGCTCGATCGCTCGCAGCTTGATTTTCCGCAACGGCCGGTCGTGCCCGGGTGAGCCCGGCCGTGATTCCCCGGGGGGACTACCGCTTGGTGAACACCACGGCGACGCCGTCGGTATTGCCGATCCCCGCGGCCCCGATACTCCCGTTGACGCCGTGCCCGTTGAACTGGATGGCTCTGGCGACCCCCGGAATCCCCACATCCGTTGTGATCTTGTAACCGGCGCCAGGCAGGGTCTGCCGGTAGAAGGTGGCCACCCGGTCGCTGGACACCCCGCCCAGCGTCACCGTCGACGTCTTCCCGGTGGTCGTACCGACCTTCACGGTGGCCCCGGGCGGCACCGGGAAATCGGGGGGGACATTCGTGCCACGCAGGGCATCCGCGCCGCTGACGGCGTCGATCCTTCCCACCCCCGGCAGCGAGGTCGGCAGCGCGGTGGGCAGCCCGCTCGGCAGCGCGGTGGGCAGCGACGTCGGCAGGGTCGGTGTGCTGACGGAGGGCGGCACGCTGATGTCGTCGGACCCCCCGCAACCGGCGGTCAGCGCGACCATTCCCGCGAGGACCAGCCCCGGAAGCAGCGTCATGGTTCGGCCGGACCGGATCCCTCGGCGTGGTTCGTCGAGGGTGAGGTTCTCCCGCACGGCTGGTCCTCCCGCTCGGTCCGACCGGCGGAACGGGGGTCCCGCGGGCGGACGGTAGATCATCACTGTGGATCTGTCCAGGTGTCTGATTCCCGGATCTTTCGGATCCATGCCGTCGACCTTAGTCGCGGACGGTGCACGCCGCGTGGCGGTGTCGGCTCGGCGTCATTGCCCGCGTGGGGGTGGCCCGCGTGAGTGGGGGTGGCCCGCGTGAGTGGGGGTGGCCCGCGTGGGGATGCGTCGGCGCGTCACCACCCGGGGGAGCACACCTGAGTTTCACATTGGGTCGGGGGCCGGGGTCGCGCGTCGGGGCGGTCGAGCGGCGCGTCGGTACCAACAATTACCTTCCGTAGTCACAAGAGGGGGATGGGCCGCATGGGGGTGACGATTACACGGGGTGTTGGTRCCACTGCTTCCAGCTTCCGCCGTTCCGCGGYCGACGGTGGATCCCCTCGTAGGCGGAGCTCCCTTCCTTGCTGCCGGAATTCCGATTCGGTCCGTTCTGTTACCTTTTTTATCACTGTAAGTGAGTATGCTGGTGCGATACGAGTTTCGGTGTGTCCCGTCTCAGTGGGTCGTGATCGGCGCCCGATGCCTGTACGTTCCTTAAGCGTGGCGGTCACCAACAACGCGGTGATCGGTGTGGCCCTGGGCTACATCGAGGCAAATCCGGACGAAGTGGACCTCATGCGGTCCTTGGTCGTGCTGGCTCTGCACGGGCCATCCATCACAGCCCGTAGCACGATGCCGGCCCATGTCACGTGCCGAGCCGCGATCGTGTCCCCGGACTGGCGGGTGCTGGAGATCCTGGAGCCGTCCACCGCGGTCTGGCGGATGCCCGGCGGTCATGTCGATGCCGACGGCTCCTCGCTGCTCGGCGCCGCGCTCGGGCTCGCTGCGCGCCGGGCCGGTGTCGAGGCCGACGCGGTGATCCCGGGCGGGATCCTCCCGTTCGACGTGGAGGTCAGAATCGTCGACGCCGCGCCGATCCTCGGTGAACCCGAGCACGTGCACTACGACATGACCTATCTCTTCCACGTCGAGGACCGCAGCCTCGCGGTGCGGGAGAGCGCCACGACGCAGGTTCGGTGGGTGGYGCCCGAGCGGATTTCCGGCCAGCTGGGCGCGAAGCCGACCAGGGCGTCCCAGCAGGCCGGGCTGGTGCGCTGACCGGACCCGTGCGGGCCTGATCCGCTGGGGTGCCGGGCAACCCCGGGCCAGCAGGATGGGTCAGCAGGACGGGTCGGGGAGCCAGGTCTCGGCCCAGAGGGAGAGGGCCGCGACCGTGTCCGCGAGGTCCGCTCCCTTCGCGGTCAGGTGGTACTCGGTCCGCGCGGGCGTGTCCGGGACGACGGTGCGTCTGACCATCCCTTCGGCTTCGAGTTCCCTCAGCCGTACGGAACAGAGCCGGTCGGACAGGTTGGGCACCGCCGTCGTGATCTCGGAGAACCGGGTTGCGCCGGCCAGCATCGCGCGCACGATGGCCCCGGTCCAGCGCCGCCCGATGGTCTCGACGGCACGGTGGTAGCGCGGGCAGAACGAGGACAGCTCCACCCTGATCAGCCTATGCTTGTCCGCCATTAGTGATTCAGGCCGGCGTCCGCCGGCCACATGGGGCRACGGAAAATGCCTGTGGCCACCCGGACGACGTCGGGCCTCCTTGGTGCCGAAGGTCAAGCCCGTCCATTAGTGTGACGCGGGGATTTGCAGGCACGTGGGACTGCCGCTTCGAGCGCGACCTCTAGACTCTTTGATCATCAGATCCCCTCCGGGTGGCCGCCCTGTCCTGTCGGGACGGCCTGGAGGAGGTCGCTGATGGAAGCGCAGGTCACGCGATGTGCTGGCCTGGACGTGCACAAGGACGAGATCGTGGCCTGTGTGCGGAGCGCCGAGGTGCCGGGTGGGCCGGTCCAGGTGCGGCTGCACACGTTCGGGGCGACGACCCGGGAGCTGCTGGCGCTGCGGGACTGGCTGACCAGCCTGGGGGTGACCCGGGTTGGGATGGAGTCGACCGGGGTAATCAGGCGTCGCCGTAAGGCCGTCCGTGACGGAGGTTGACGGGTCGGGAATCGGTCCGGCGTGTCGGTCACGGACTGCGAATCTGTAGTCGATACGTTACGAGACGTGACGGACGTTGTGGWGYCGTGCCGGACGCAGCGGCTCGTGCTGCCGGACGGTGCGACGAGCTGGAYGGTGCTCGGACCGGACTACCGGGTGGTCGGGCCGGCGGAGGAGTTCCTGGAGTATCTGCGGGCGCAGGGCTCCTCGCCGAACACGGTGCRCTCGTATGCGCGGGCRCTCGCGCTGTGGTGGAGCTATCTGGCGGTGTTCGGCTTGGCCTGGGACGCGGTGACGCTGGCGGGGGTCGGCGGGTTTCTGACGTGGCTGCGTTCCGGGGACGGGCCGGATGTGGTGTCGATCGAGCCGCGGGCCGCGCGGGTC
>NZ_MRUJ01000249.1:0-14466 GCF_002099325.1 Frankia sp. KB5
CTGGTACTCGACCGCGACCACAACGCCGCGATCAACCTGCACCACCTCGTCGCCGCCAGTACACCGGAGACGGAAAACGCCCGTGGAGCCGACCGTAAGACCCGCGCAAGCGGGCGGGTGGCTGGGAAGCGGGAACCCGGCACGGCCACGGCCGGTCAGACCGGGGGCGCCTCGCCGAGAGGCGAGGCGGCATAGGTGCGGCTGAGCCGGGTGGTACTGAGCCGGGGTCAGCCCAGTACCACCCGGTGCGCGCCGGTGTAGAGGTTCATCGACGTACCGCGCACGAACCCAGCGAGCGTCATCCCCGCCTCCTCGGCGAGGTCCACCGCGAGCGTCGAGAGCGCGGAGACCGCCGCGAGCGCCGGCACCCCGGCCATCAGCGCCTTCTGCCCGGAACCGACGACAGCCACCGCACCCCGACGGGTCGGTCTCATCGGCTCCGGGGCCGGCCGGGACCGCGAAACGGCCCCGGCCGGTGGGAGGATTCGTTCCCTCAGTAGTTGACGCGAGTCCAGCTGAAGACGCCCGGGGCAGCCGGGTTGATCGTGAGCTTCAGGTAGTCGTTCGCCTGAGCGCTGCCATCGACGACGACGCGGGTCACGTTGGGAGCCTGCAGGGTCTTCGGGGCCAGCGGGTGGATGCCGTAGAGCGGGTCCGTGCTCGTGAACGGGTGGTCGACCCGGAAGTTGTGCGAGTCACCCTGCAGGATGAGCACCGGCTTACCGAAATGCTCGGCGAGGGTCCCGATCCGCTTGACGATGGGATCGAAGCCACTCAGCCCGTCTCCACCGGCGGCCAGCGCGCTGGTGTCCCACATATCGGCCTGCATGAGCAGCGCGACCCCCGGCGCCCCGGTCCGGCGTGCGACGTTGAACGCCTCGTTGATCCACTCAAGGTCCGCGTCAAGCCTGGTAGAATACTCTTTCCGCTGCTCCGCGGACAGCGGCGTCACCCCGAACCACGGGACGAGGTCGTTGTTGCTGCCCTGCACGTTAAGTGTCGAGAAAACCACACCGGACTGGGTCCACATGGTGTTCKCCACGAAGGGCGCGTAGGCCGGGTCCGCGGATTCGCTGGTGACCTGYCGGGCGTTCACGCCGAGGGTCCGGCCTGGGACAGGGAAGAACACCTGACGCAGTTTTCCGAGACGTTCGAGAGGATTGTAACCACCGTTGTTCGCGCGGTGGCAGTCGGTCCACTCGTTGTCGCCGGGGGTGTAGACAAAAGGATCCTGGAACTGGTCGAAATCCGACTTGATGGTGGCGAAGTACGAGTCCGAGCAGACGCTGCTGCCGTTCTTGATATCGCCGAGATGCGCGACCAGCGAAACGTCGGGATCGGCGTTGATCTTGCCGATGTCGGTGGGAAACTCGGCGATCTTGGCGGCGCCGTAGGGGATGTCGCCGATCACGGCGATCGTAGACGGAGCGGTCCCGGTCCCGGCGCCGAGCGGGGTGGCCGCGTTCGCCGAGATCGGGATCGACACGGACGCGGTCAGCGTACCCACGGCCAGTGCCAACAAAAGCCTGCGGTGCCGCATTGCCGGGCTCCTTCACCACGAGGACCGCACGGTTCTTTTCCGGGGACGGCGATTCATCGGGCCGACGGCCCGCCACCCGCACTCCGGACGTCCGGAAGCTATCGGGTCGACCGGAACGCCCCCGGAAGGGGTGATGAACCTTCACCCACGGCCAGCACAACACGGGTTACCCTACCCCTGCCATCTCGGCCGCTGAACACCGGCGGCCGGCGACGGGAGTCGATCGAGGGAGGCACCGATGGAGGCAGGGGCATCCCCTCCCCCGCGGACCGAGCGGACCGAGCGGACCGAGCGGACCGAGCGAGAATGTCGGCGCGTCGAGGAACGGGGGCTGTGGTTCGACGAGCTGGAGACCGACGTCGTCTACGTCCACCGGCCCGGGCGGACCGTGAGCGAAGCCGACAACACCCTGTTCAGCACGCTGACGATGAACACCCAGGCGCTGCACCTCGACGAGGCATGGAGCACGACCCAGACCTTCGGCACTCGGCTGGTCAACAGCATGTTCACCCTCGCGACGCTGGTCGGCCTGTCGGTGAGCCGGCTGACCCAGGGAACGACCGTGGYCAACCTCGGATTCACCGAGATCCGCTTCCCCGCACCGGTGTTCCCCGGCGACACGCTCTACGCCGAGACCGTGGTACGCGACAAGCGGCTCTCCCGCAGCCGACCCGGGCAGGGGGTGGTCACCTTCGAGCACACCGCGCGCAACCAGCACGGTGACGTGGTAGCCGTGGCGGTACGGTCCGCGCTGATGCTGCGCCGGGCGGCGGACCGGTGATCGGGCAGCTGCCCGGCCCGGCGTTGCTGTTCTGCCCCGCGGACCGGCCCGACCGATTCGCCAAGGCGGCCGCCGCGGCCGATGGGGTCATCCTCGATCTGGAGGACGGCGTGGCGGCGGCGGACCGGCCGCGGGCACGGCGCGCGTTGCGGGAGAGCATCCTCGACCCACTGCGGACGATCATCCGGATCAACCCCGCCGGGACCGCCGACTACGACGAGGACCTGCGCGCCCTCGCCGACACGCCCTATCCCGTCGTCATGCTGGCCAAGACGGAGTCCGCCGAGCAGGTCGCCGCCGTCGGGCCGCGCCGGGTCGTCGCCCTGTGCGAGACACCGCGCGGCGTGCTCGCCGCGGCCGAGATTGCGGCCGTTCCCACCACCATCGGCGTCATGTGGGGCGCGGAGGATCTCGTCGCCGCGCTGGGTGGCCGGTCGAGCCGGGACGAGGCCGGCCGCTACCGGGGCGTCGCMCTGCATGCCCGGGCGAGCGTCCTGCTGGCGGCCGGAGCGCACGGGCGGGTCGCCGTCGACTCCGTGTACCTGGACATCGCCGATGTCGACGGCCTCGCGGCCGAGGCTCGTGACGCCGTCGCGAGCGGCTTCGCGGCGAAGGCGTGTATCCACCCGAGGCAGGTCGCGGCCGTGCGGCAGGCGTTCGCGCCGTCCGCCGACGAGGTGGCGTGGGCGCGGCGGGTACTCGACGCGGCGACGCACTCCGCCGGCGTGTTCTCCTTCGAGGGACGGATGGTCGACGCGCCCGTCCTGCGCCACGCCGAACGCACCCTTGCCGCCACCGAGCATGATCCTGCTGTCGCCGTCACAGACTCACCCGCCGATCAGCGGCGGCGCCAGGACCTACCACGATCTGTGGATAACCCGGCCCGGCATGGCCCACCCCGGCCTGGCCGGGGAAACATGGAGGGTTGAGTACGGTCTGGCGGCGTCAGACCGTACTCAACCCTCCACAACTCTGCGTAGAGAACTCTGGTCAGCCGGTCGAGGTGAGCGCGGCGACGAGAGAGGTGTCGTGAGTCGCGGTCCGGAACCGGGAATCGTCGAGCACCCGCAGGAGGAAGGGYACGGTCGTGGCCACGCCCGGTCCCTCGATGCGCAGCTCTGACAGGGCCGAGCGCATCCGCCGGACCGCGCCGTCGCGATCCGGCGCCCAGGCGACCACCTTCGCCAGCAGGGAGTCGTACCGGGTCGGTATCCGGTAGCCGGGGTGCGCGTGGCTGTCCACCCGGACGAAGGGCCCGCCGGGGAAATGGCACTCCGTGAGCGTTCCGGGCGCGGGGGCGAATCCCCGGACCGGGTCCTCGGCGTTGACGCGGCACTCGATCGCGACGCCGCGCGGGACGACCGCGTCCTGGGTGAGGTCGAGTTTCTCCCCCGCGGCGATCCGGAACTGCTCGGCGACGAGGTCGATGCCGGTCACCATCTCCGTCACCGGATGCTCCACCTGCAGCCGGCAGTTGACCTCCATGAAGTAGTACGCACCGGCCGGGTCGACCAGGAACTCGACGGTGCCCGCGCCGACGTAGCCCGCCGTGGCGACCCCGCGCAGCGCGGCCCGCCCCATCTCCTCGATGAGGTCCGCGGGCAGGCAGGGCGCCGGCGTCTCTTCGATGAGCTTCTGGTGGCGCCGCTGCACCGAGCAGTCCCGGGCCCCCAGGTACACGCCGTTGCCGTACTGGTCGCAGAGCACCTGGATCTCCACGTGCCGGGCCGAGGGCAGGTACCGCTCGACGTACACCCGCCCGTCGCCGAAGACGGCCTGCGCGCCAGCCCGGGTCTCGGTGTAGGCGCGCAGGAACTCCTCGGGCTGCTCGACGATGCGCATCCCCCGACCGCCGCCGCCGGCGGCGGCCTTGATGATCACGGGATAGCCGATCCTGTCGGCGAACACCTCTGCCTCGTCCGCGTGGTCGATCGCGGTGTGGCTTCCGGGCAGCAGCGGAAGGCCCGCGGCAACCATCAGCGAGCGGGCGACGGCCTTGTCCCCGAGCTTCTCCATGACCGAGGCGGGCGGTCCGACGAAGGTGATGCCCTCGGACTCGCAGACCTCCGCGAAGTCCGCGTTCTCGGAAAGGAATCCGTATCCGGGATGGATGGCGTCCGCGCCGGCGAGCCGGGCGGCCTCGATGATCGTCGGGATGTTGAGGTAGCTGCGGCCGGCGGGGCCCGGACCGATCTGGACGGCCCGGTCGGCGAGCCGGGTCACCATGCTGCCGCGGTCGTCGGCCGAGTAGACGGCGACGGTGCGCAGGCCGAGCTCCCGGCAGGTACGCAGGACCCGCAGAGCGATCTCGCCCCGGTTGGCGATCAGGACGGTGGTGACCATCAGCCGCGGGCGTCCGGATCAATGGCGATCAGCCGTTCGCCGTACTCGACCGATGTCGCGTCGGGCTGGCACACCTCGACGATCCGGCCGGCTGTGTCCGCCTCGATGGGGATCATCAGCTTCATCACCTCGAGGATCGCGACCTGCTGCCCGGCCTTCACGGTGTCCCCGACCCGGACGAACGGCCGCGCACCGGGTTCGGGAGCGTAGTAGAAGACCCCGACGCTCGGCGCGGTGACGTAGCTCAGGCCAGCGTCACCACCGGCGGTCGACGAGTCCGCCGGCCGCTCCTCGACCGGCGCGGCCTCGCCGGGAACGGCACCACCGGAAACGGCACCACCGGAAACGGCGCCACCGGAAACAGCGCCACCGGAAACAGCGCCACCGGAAACAGCGCCACCAGGAACGGAGCGAGGCGCGGGAACCGGATGACGACGCGGCGGCGCCGTCGCCTGGACGGGCTCGCGCCGGTCGTCACCGAGCTCGGCCAGGTCGGTCCAGGCCAGCTCCACGACGATGTCGCCGGCGGTCACCCGCAGGTGCGACGGCGGCCGCACCGCGTTCGCGTACAGGGCAAGGGCATGGTGCTGCACCGCGGCCAGGACGGTGTCGACGTCCGCCGCGTCGATGGCGGACAGCGGGCCGGACGCGGCGGTCGACCATCCCGGCGCCGTGCCCGGATCGTCGACCGCCCGGTTTCCGTTGGAGGAGACGGCGCCGGAGCGGCGCGCTGCCACAGTCGTGCTCATGAACTCTGCTCCCTGTGTTCGGAGTGTCCCGGGTGTTCGGAGTTGCCCGGGCGTCCCGGGGGTGACGCGCCGGCCGGCTCACCCGCCACCGCGCCGAAGCGACGGAAGCGCAGCCACCGCCGGTACACGAGCTCCTCCGGGCCGGCCAGTCCCAGCGTCGCCAGCGTCGCGCGCAGTGCGGCACCGACGAGCGCCGCGGCGTGGACGGGATCGGCCGCGGCACCGCCGTCAGGCTCGGGTACGACCCCGTCGACAATCCCGAGCTCCAGCAGCTGACGCGCGTCCACGCGCAGCGCCTCGGCAGCCTTCGGCGCGGCGGTCGCGTCCTTCCAGAGGATCGACGCGCATCCCTCCGGGCTGATCACCGAGTACACCGCGTTCGCGCACATCAGCACCCGGTCGGCGACCGCGAGCGCCAGCGCCCCGCCGCTGCCGCCCTCGCCGGTGACGACGGCGACAACCGGAACGGGCAGCGCCCCCATCAGGCGCAGGTTCTCGGCAATCGCGACCGACTGTCCCCGTTCCTCCGCCTCGACGCCGGGATGGGCGCCGGCGGTGTCGATGAAGGTGACCACCGGCAGGCCGAGCTTGGCCGCCAGCCGCATGACCCGCGCCGCCTTGCGGTACCCGGCGGGACTGGGCATGCCGAAGTTCCGCTCGCTGAGCTCCGCGACCGTGTGCCCCTTCTGGGTACCGATCACGGCCAGCCCGACTCCGCCCAACCGGCCGAGACCGGCGACCATCGCCGGGCAGTCGGCGGAGGCCCGGTCGCCGTGCAGCTCGTTGAAGTCGTCCAGCAGAAGCGAGATCAGGTCGAGAGTGGTCGGGCGCCCGAGCGCCCTGGCCTGCCGCACGGCGTCCCAGGGATGACGGACGGGCAGGTGGAGCACCTCGGTGATCACCCGCTCGGCTCCGTCATGCCCGTCGGACAGGCCGCCCCCGGCTGTGGCGCCCTCGGCCGTGGCGCCCTCGGCCGTGGCGCCCTCGGCCGTGGCGCCCTCGGCCACCTCATGAACGCCGGTGGCGACGCGCAGGAGCCGGGACAGCGCGGCCCGCAGGTCGCCACGGGGAACGATCATGTCCACGATTCCGTGGTTCAGCAGGAACTCCGCCGTCTGGAAGCCGGGCGGCAGCYTCTGGCGGATCGTCTGCTCGATCACCCGGGGACCGGCGAACCCGAGGCGGGCACCCGGCTCGGCGACGATAACATCACAAAGAGTGGCGAAGGAGGCTGCCACTCCCCCGAACGTCGGGTCGCTGATCAGTGCCACGGTGAGCACGCCCRCCTCGTCGAGCCGGCCGAGCATCTGGCTCGTCTTGGCCATCTGCATCAGCGACAGCAGGCCTTCCTGCATGCGGGCACCGCCGGAGGCGGTCACAATCACCAGCGGTGTGCGCTCGGCCAACGCCAACTCGCCCGCCCGGGTGATGGCCTCGCCGACGGCCGATCCCAGGCTGCCGCCCAGGAAACGGAAGTCCATCGCCGCGACGATCACCTCGGCGCCGTCGATGCGTCCCCGCGCGCAGACGACCGCCTCGGCCAGTCCGGTCCGCTCGCGGGCCTGGCGCACCCGGTCCGGATAGGGGGCCGAATCGGTGAAGCGCAGCGGATCGGGATCCGCGGGCACGGGCGTCGCCAGCTCGGACCATCCCGGGTCCAGCAGCTGGGCGAGCCGGCTCGGGGCCGTCAGCGGCGCGTGCCAGCCGCACTCCGGGCAGACCCGGTTGGCTGCGAGGAACCGCTTGCCATAGAGAAGGGTCCGGCATCCCCCGCACAGATGCCAGGCGAGGCGGTCCGCGGTCGACTCCGCCTCGACGGCTGGCACGGGCACGGGCGTGCCAGCGGTGGCCCCGGGCGCGGTCGTGGGCGCGGTCACCGGGCACCCGCCGTCAGAACGTACCGGTGCGCCGGCGAGCTCTCGCGCGTGGCCGGCGGTCGGTAGGCGGCAGCCCGCGCCGGCAGCCGCACCCCGGCGAACCGCAGTGCCGCGGCCCGCCCGGTGTAGGCGGCGCCGAGCATCAGCTCACCCGCGACGTCCACCGCGCTGCGCCGGTCGACGTCCGCCAGGTAGCTGCCGGCCGCCCAGGTGTTGAAGGCGCCCAGGGACGGGCCGCACCAGATCTGGTAGTCGGTGATCCGGTCGGGCGCGGCGGAGATCGCCCAGCCCGAGGACAGCCCGAGATACCAGCGGAACACCAGCGCCATCCGTCTCTTCGGGTTGGCCTGCGCGCGTTCGATCTGCTCCGGGTCGCGCCGGCTGAAGTAGTCGACGGTGTCAGCCCATACCTCGTCCACGGACCGGCGCAGGACCGAACGCTCCAGCCAGTCCCGATCCTCCGCCGAAAGGTCGTCGAGGGAGTCGTGGGCGCGGTAGAGGTCGTACAGCCGGCGGCCCCGCCCGGCGAACATCGTGCCGCGGCGCAGGACCTGCACCTCGGCGCCGATCTCGAACATGTCGGAGGCCGGCGCCATGTCGATGTCGTTCGGGCCCGCCTTCGCCAGCAACGCCCGCGCCGCCGCCGACTGACCGGACTCGACGCACGCCTGGTTCACCGAACCGGTGACGACGTAGGCGGCGCCGAGCGCGAACGCGGCGAACACCGCCGATGGCGTACCGATGCCACCCGCGGCTCCCACTCTCGGCGGGCGGCGGTAGCCGAGCTCGGCGGCGATCCGGTCGCGCACCGCGATGATCTCGGGGAGCAGGACCGGGAGCGGCCGGCGGTCGGTGTGGCCGCCGGAGTCCGCCTCGACGGTGATGTCGTCGGCCATCGGCACCGTGCGGGCGAGCGCGGCCTGCTCGGCGGTCAGGGTGCCATCCGCCACCAGCGGGCGCAGCAGCGCGTCCGGGGCGGGGCGCAGGAAGAGCTCGGCCACCTCCCCGCGGGAGACCTTGGCCACCACCCGGTGCCCGACGTGTACGCCGCCAGCGCCGCCCGGCCGCAGCCCCGCGGCCCGGTAGGCGACGATCTGCGGGGTCAGCTCCAGGAACGCGGACGCCTCCACGCAGGTCACCCCGTGGCGCAGGCAGGCGGCCAGGATGGCCCGTTCCAGCTCCAGCTCGTTCGGGCTGTGGATCAGATTGCAGGCGAAGGGCGCCGGGCCGAGCTCACGGCGGATCCGCCCAAGCGCGTCGTCGATCCGGTCGGGCAGCACGCCGGCCGCCCCGTACGTGGCGAGGAAGCCCGCCCGTGCCATCGCCACGACCAGCTCCGGCGAAGCGATGCCGTTCGCCATCGCGCCGGTCATGTAGGGCTGACGCACCCCGTAGTCGGTCAGGAAGGACGCGGCTCCCAGCCGCTCGGGGCGGGCCGGCGGCGCCACAGCCAGCACCGTCGCCCCCGCCGCGCGCAGGCTCGCCGGGTCGTCGGTGGCCGCGATCGCGCCGCCCTGTTCGCTCACCACGACGCAGGGCGCGTCCAGCCGGGCGAGCAGGTCGTGGATCTCCTGGGCGGAACGCGCGAGCCGCGGCCCGCCCGATCCAGGACGCGGCATCGCCGGCGCGCCACGGACCGTCGTTGTCGTCGTCACCATGATTGCGCTCCTCTACCGCGCGCTTCGGCGGCGATGTCGGTCAGTCCGTAGATACGCATGCCGGGTTTCCAGACGCTGGCGTCCGCGACGACCCGTGCCCGGGCAGCGTCGCGGCGGACCTCCTTGATGTGGACCTCCAGCGTCATCTCCCCGTCATCCGGGCGGATCTGGCCGYGGTAGCGCCAGCTCATCGGCAGCCCGGCCGGCACGACGAAGACCGGCTCGACGAGGTCGTCGGTCAGGCCCTCCTGGACCATCCACTCCTGCAGCGCCTGGATGACGGCCTCGACACCCAGCGAGCCGGGCATCACCGGGTCAAGCCAGAAGTGCCGCGCGAAGAACCAGTCGTCCGGGCTCGTGGGGCGGACGGCGTGCAGGTAACCGCGGCCGAAGTCGCCGCCGCCGTCCACCACCGTGATCTGGTCGAGCAGGGCCATGGCGCCCTGGGCGCACAGCGGCGCGTTCGCGGCCCGCCGGGCGGCCACGTCGATGGTCCGCCGGTCCGCCTGCGCCGGGTTGGTGCGTTCCAGCCAGGTCGGCACGAACGCGCCCTGATCGAGACCGTTCTGGTTCGCCAGCGTCCGCTGGGTGAAGAAGCCGAACAACGACTCACCGACGTAGAACGGCTCGCCGTCACGGTCATCGCCGTCACGGCCGGACCCGTGCGATCCGGATCCGTCGACCGGCACGAGGAACAGCTCGTACTGGAAGTTCTGCAGGATCGCGCCGCTGAGCACGGTCGTGGACAGCAGGGTCGAACGCTGCCGGATGGTGCGTCCCGCCAGGTCCACCTCGCGCCGGACGGTCGCCGTGCCGTCGAGGTTGCGCAGGACGTAGTCGTTGGCCGGGTCGGTCAGGGTCGCACCCAGGTAGTAGCCCAGCAGGAGCGCCGACTGTAGCGATGTCTCCATGTGCACGATGTTCGGCATCGTCGGGCTGGGGCTGTCGGTGTAGTACCAGGAGTCCGCCGGCGAGTCGTACTCAGTGATCATCGACGCGCCGCCGCTGAGCTGACCGCGCGCGCCGTCCACCCGCATGACCCGGTCCACCAGCCGCAGGCCGCCGCCGGGCAGCCGGCAGACCGTCCGGCCCGCGGCGGAGGCGAACTCGGGACCGAGCGCGATGGCGAGGTCGCCGCGCGCCGCGTGGAACATCTGCAGCTCACCGAGCAGCGCCGACTCTCCGGTCGCGCCCACGCGGCCGAGGAAGGCCGGCAGGACGCCGCCGTGCGCCGGACCCACGGGGGTGCCCGGACGTTCCCGCACGGCCAGGGCGATCCCGCGGATCGTGGCGACCGGCCCGTGGGCGTCCCGCAGCTCAATGTCACCGCGCAGCCAGGGCCGCGGCACCAGGTCGATGTCGGTGACGGTCAGCACGAGCTCCAGACCGGCCTCGGCGGCCGGCCCGGCACCGTGGCCGGGCGCGTGGATCTCGATCGACAGCCGGCCGAGCCCGTCGGGGAGTTCCAGCCGCTCGTCGGGCAGCGCGACGTCGAGGTGCGCATCCGCGATCACCAGGTGCAGACCGGCGGCCATCGCGAACACACTCACCGCCTGCCAGGAGGCGGTGAGCGCCGCGATGGCCAGGTGGGTCGGATCGGGCTGCCCGTCGTGCTCCACGCGGCCGGTCAGCCGGCTCACCGAGGCCCGCAACTGGCCCCGGCCGGCCGCGCCGCCCCGCGGCGCGAGCTCCGGCACGGCGGCCAGCGGACCGCCGGGGGCGAGCCGCACCGACGGGTTCACCCCCCGCTGGTCGTAGCGGGCGCCGAAGACGCCGGCAACGTCACCGCGCGTCAGCCGGTCCAGGTCACCGGCGTCGAGGGTGGTGCGGGTGGTACGGCCGGGCAGTTTGAACGCGTCCTCCGTCCAGCCGCGCGCGCCCCGGGAGCCGGAGGGAGCACCCGCCGGCTCCAGGGCGGCGAAACCGGGCGGGTTCCCCGGCGCTTCGATGCCGGCGAACCCGGCAGCCCCGGCGAGACCGCCATGGCTCGCGCCGTCCCGCGCGAGCCACCGGAACACCCCGCCGAGGACCTCCAGGAGCACGTCGGGGCCGCGGGTGACCCGCAGCGCGAGTGTGACCTCCGCCGTGGCCGGGTCGAACCCGCCGGGGGCCCCGATGCGGGTGGTGGCCTGAACACGCAGCTCGTCCCCGACCCGGGGCAGCGGTCCGCTGGTCACCAGAGCCGCCCGGGTCAGCACCCAGTGCCCCCCTCCCCGGGGTGCCAGGTGCGCCGACCCGCGCAACACCTCGTCCAGGGCCTGGCGGACCACGGCGGGCAGCGACACCCAACCGTCGATCGCCGCGGCGTCCCGGGCCACGACGGTGACATCCACCGTCAGCTCGGCAGGCGCCGTGATCTCGACGGGGGCGATCGCGGGAGCGGGCCGCGGCGGAGTGCCGGGCGCCGAGGCACCCGCGTGCCCGGGGAGCCCCGCATCGTGGCAGGCCTGCCGGTCCACCGCCGGGGTGCCCCATCCCGGTCCACCCCGACCACGATCACCCACGGCGGCCGGAGCCCGGCCGCCGGGCGGTGCGATGGCGGCCATCGCGGCCAGCGCCCGGTCGGCCAGGGCGGCCTGCGTGCGCATCGCCGAGGCGTGGGCCGCGACCACCGAGGCCCGCAGCCGACGCAGGGTGGCCGTGGCGTCGTCGACAGCCGGGGCGGCTGCCGTACCCACAGCAGCCGTGTGGCCCACGCCGCTCAGGACGTCCGCGCCGCGGGTGGCTGCCGTGATCTCCCTGCCCCCGTCGGCGTTGTCCTCCTCGCCCCCCTCGACATCGCCCCTGTCGACATCGCCCCCCTCGACGTCGCCCCCCTCGACCTCGTCAGSGCGGTGGGTGCCGCCGGGCCGCGCCTCGAACTCCGGGCCGGCCTGCATCGCCGCCCAGACGGCGGCGTCGGTGGGCTCGCCGTCGAAACCCAGCCCGTCCTGCGTCGCCTCGACCGTGATGGTCATCGTGATCCCTCCCATCGCCCGTGCAGTGCCTGGTCTTTCGGCCACCGACCGGACCTCATGCCCGGTCACCCGACTGCCACCGCTGCGCCCCCTGACGGATCAGATCCGCCATGTCCGGGGTACCGACGAAGGTGAAGTCGGACAGGCGCTGCAGCACCCGTCCATCCGGGGTGTGGGCGGTCACGGTCACCGTGACCGTCATCGGGCCGGGTCGGACGTCGTCGACGACCACGATGAACGTCTCGTTGGCCGGCAGCGGAGCGAAGAACTCCGCGTGCCCGATCTCGATCGGCAGGGCGCCCACCTCGTTCAGGGTCCACCGGGCGAGCACGCTCCCGGCCGCGGCGAGGATGTCGCACAGGACCGGGCGGTGCAGCGCGCCCGCGAACGCGCCGCCGGCGAAGGGCAGTTCCGGCAGGCGGCACTCAGCCACCAGACGGCCCGGCTCCCGCACGAGCAGGCGCCGGATGCCCCGCATCAACGGCCCGTGGATGAGCAGCCCGTCAGTGTAGACCCAGGCCGCGTCCTCGCCCTGCTCGCCGAGCCGGTAACCATCGGCGGGCCAGCCCGGGGCGGTCGGGGCGGCCCCGGCGGCCTTGCCGACCTCGGTGACCTCGGCGAGCACGAGGGTGCCCGCGTAGTGCGAGGTCGGCAACGCGCCGCCGCTGTCCCCGCGAACGGTCGCGGACACCGTCACCGGCCCGCCGTCACGCCCGTCACCGGGCCCACCGCCGGTCCCGTCGACGGGCCGCGCGTCGAGCCAGTAGTCCCGCAGGTGCGCCCCGTCGAACACGATCCCCTTGTGCACGATGAAGTTCCGGACCTCGACGACCTGACGCCCGGGCAAGGCTCGTTCGACCCCGTTGACCAACCAGCCGAGACCGGCGGTGGCGGGCAGCACCGGGGCCGGCCCGATCTGGTGCTGGTCGATGACCGTCTCGGTGTCCATAGCCGCTATCGAACGGTGCGCCACGAACGCGGCGGGCGCCGTGCCACCCGCGGCCCGCGCGAGCGGAGCGGATCCACCGATGAGTACCGCGCCATCCGCGCCGTGGCCGTCGACGAGTTCCGCGACGAAGCGGCGCGCGCCCTCGTCCGGCGGCAGCAGCGTCACGCCCCGGGAGCGGAAGAGCTCCCGCAGGTCGGCCGTGACCATCCCGCCGTCCCAGGCGCCCCAGTTCAGGGCGACCACCCGGCCGGTGAGCCCGGTCCGGGCCCAGGCCGCGACCCTGGTCAGCGCCTCGTTGGCCGTGGCGTAGTCGGCCTGCCCCGGGTTACCGAAGACACCGGCGACCGAACCGAACAGCACGAGATGACGCAGCGGTGCCCCCTCCAGCGCCGTGAGCACGGAGCGCAGGCCGGCGAGCTTCGGGGTGAGCACCGACCGGATGGCCGGGACGGTCTTGTCCGTGAGCATCGCGTCGGCGAGAGCGCCGGCGCCGTGCACGACGCCGGTGACCCGGTCACGCCAGGGCGCGAGCGCCGCGGCCGTCGCCACCGGATCCGAGGCGTCCACGGCCTGGTAGTGGATCCGCGCGCCGGTCGCGGCAAGGTCACCGAGGGTGGCCCGCACCTGCCGGACGGCGATCACGGCGGCAGCCGCGGCATCGACGTCGGGCAGCCGCACCTTGCGTCCCTCGGCACGGGCCCCGGCGAGATACGCCGCCTTGAGGCCGTCATCCTCGACTCCGGCCGCCCAGCCCGGCTCCTCAACCAGATTCGTGCGTCCGAGCAGGACGAACTCGCAGGAGGCGCGGCGCGCCAGCTCCTCGACGCAGCGCGCGGTCACTCCGCGGGCTCCGCCGGTCACCACCAGGACGTCATCCGGGCCCACCGGGGGCCGGAGCGTCGCCGGGGAGGTCGTCCCGGTCACCCCGGCCGCCTCAGCCACCCCGGCCGCCTCAGCCACCCCGGTCACCCCGGTCACCCCGGTCACCCCGCCCTGGACATACTCGACGGACCAGCGGCGTCCCTCGGGATCCAGACCGACCTCGACGACGTCCCGGGCGGAATCGACGGCCTCCGCCAGGACGGCCGCCGCGAAGGTGTCGTCGTCGAGCGCCGGATGGACGTCGACCGACCGGCAGACCAGCTCAGGTGCCTCGAGCGCGACGGTCTTCACCAGCCCGGTGATCCCCGCGGTGACCGCCCCGGCTATCGAGGACCCGCCCCGATGGCCGAGCAGCCCGTCGACCCGCGTCACCGTTAGGAAGGCCGCGCGCCGGCCCGCCGAGGCCGCCGCCCGCAGTGGTACGACGAGCCCCTTCGTGGCCAGGATGGCGTCGGCGAGCCCACGCGCGGCGACGTCGAAGTCGGCCAGCCCGGTGGCGCCGATCCCGGCTCGATCGTCCTCCCCGGCGCGGTCCGGCTCAGCCCCGGATCCGGCGCCCGGTGATGCCGGAGCGCCGAGGGCGAGCAGGCAGAGGTCCAGGCGGACCGATCCGGCGACAGCCGCGAGCGCCGCCTCGACCGCGGCGCCATCCCAGCCGAGGAGGCCGGCGGTGTCGGAACCCGCAAGGGACCCGATCGCGATCCGCTCGACCGAGATGCCGCGCTCCCTG
>NZ_MRUJ01000250.1:0-6168 GCF_002099325.1 Frankia sp. KB5
CCCAGTCGTAGAGTCGTGGGCCTTTCGATCCGTGAGCGGCCGAGTAGGTCTCCCACGCTTCCACCGGGACGAGCGCGGCGAGCGCGTCGACGCGGCAGCGACCGACAGCCGTGCTCACCTCCGCGTCGCACCGGACCCCGAACACGAAGCCGATCTGGTGTTCTTCCAGCCAGTCCCGCAGTTCCGGATCGGCGCCGTAGGCCTCGTCACCGGCGACCCAGCGCAACGTCCGGCAGGTCAGCCAGAACCGGCGGATCATGTCCAGGGCCAGCAAGGGCTTCGTCGCGAACCCGACCCGCCGCGGTACCCCTGCCACCTCACACCGCGCCCGGTCGTCGGTCCAGCTCACCGGAAGGTAAAGCTCACGGTCGACGAAAGCCCGGCCCTTCCCCGAGACATAGGCGGCGAAAACACCGATCTGGCAGTTCTCGACACGGCCCGCCGTGCCGGAGTACTGCCGCTGAACCCCAGCCGAGCGGTTACCTTTCTTCAGGAACCCCGTCTCGTCCACGACCAAAACCCCGTCCGGCTCGGCCAGGTTCTCGGCCACATATCCCGCGACCACGTTAYGCACCGCGTCCGCGTTCCAGGAATACTCGTTCAACAACCGCTTCATCTTCTGCGGCCCCGCGTCCCCGTTGAACTCCGCGAGCGTCCATCCGTTCTTCCGTTCCGTCCGGGACAACAGGCCCGCCACATACGCCCGTGCCTGCGCCCTGGGCTGCTCGTTCRGGAAACAGCCCGCGACCCGACCGAACAGTTCCTCAAGTCCTGCCTCCCACACCGACACGTCCACCCCGGGTATGCTTCCGGCCACGGTCACCGCGGCGCCTTCGCTGATTCTCACAAAACCACGGAGAACCACGCGGTGGCCGCTCTACACCTCCCACCGCGCCGCCGTCCCGAGAAGAGACCACACGGCGATCACTGTTCCTGTAGTAGTAGGCGAATATCGCTTTGGAAATATCGGCGCCGTCGCGGGCGCCGGAGGCGCACAGGTAGGCGGCGGCGGTGAATACCGCGTCGGCGGGGTCGTTGATGTCCGCCCCGCCGCCGTCGGCGTCGACGGCGAAGGCGGCGAACGTGGCGGGCAGGAACTGCATCGGGCCTTGCGCTCCGGCGTCCGAGGTCCAGTCGGGGTTGCGGCCGTGGTCGGTCTCGGTCTTGCCGATGGCAGCGAGGATGATCCAGGGCAGCCCGGGGCAGGTCGCGGCCGCGGCAACGTAGAGCTCCTGGTAGCCGGCGGGGATGTCCTCGGTGGCGCGCTGGCTGGGCGGGTCGCCGAGGGAACTGATGCTGCTGAGGACCCCGGCGGCGGCGCCCAGGAGGAGCACGATCAGGCCGAGTACGAGTGCGCCGGTGGCGGCCAGCGGCTTCACCGGCCCTGCCGCAGGAGCGGCGGGCGGGGTTCGGGAGCCGGGTCCGGGTCGTCCGTGCCGCCACCGGGTGGGCCGGGGTCGAGGGGCCGTGCGGGGTGCAGGGGGGTGCCGTAGCGGCGGGCCAGCCCGTCCAGATCGACCCGGCTGGTGGCGTGCAGGGGCAGCCAGACGGCGCGGGTGGGAGCGAGGTCGTCGTCGTCGTCGGCGTCGGGGGCGGTCAGCGGGCCGGGGGCGGCGGTGATGACCGTGACCCCGGGCGGGCTGGTGCGCAGCGCCGCGCGCAGGTTCGTCTCCCGGCGGGCGCTGGGCAGCCAGATCAGCAGCGGTGTGACGATCCCGCTGCTTTCGGCGAGGCGGCTGTAGGCGGGGAGTTTCCCGAGCACGCGGGTGAGGGGTTCGGTACCACGGTCAACCTCGATCATGACGTCGAGGCGGCGTAGGCCGGCGACCCACACCCCGTAGCCGTCGGGACACACGATCCGCCCCCAGACCTCAGCGGCGCGCCGTTCGGACCACCAGGCGACCAGCCCCGTGCCTTCGGGCCGGCGGCGGGTGGCGTGCACCAGCGCGGAGCACAGGCTGTTGACGGCGACGAGGTGCGCGAGGCGGACGCCGTGGGCCAGCGCATGGAGGCGGTCACGCCGGTAGCCGAGGTCACGGACGCTGATGCCGCGTTCAGCAGCGAGGATCGCCGCCCCGGCAGTGCCGAGGATGTAGTGCAGGGGGGCGGCGACGAGGCTGTAGTTCGGATGGACACGGTCCAMAACCCCGAGGCGGTGCAGGGTCGCCAGCCGCATCCGGGTCTGCCGTTCCCCGTCGAAACAMAGCCGGGTGATGTGCCGCCGGGTCAGCACCTGATGTTCGTGGAGCATCGCGAGCAGCCAGCGGTCGCGGGGGGTGAGCCGGCCGGCGAGTTCGAGGATCAACGCGTCCTGCGAACGGGAGGAGGGCCGGCGGGCGGGGGGTGTCATGCCGGGCTCCCTTCAGGCCGGCCAGGGCGGGGTCGGGGTTCGTGGAGGCCGGCCGTGGCGGTGGGGGTGGTGTGGCGGCGTGCCGCCGCGCGCAGCACCGCAGCCCGTCCGGGGACGGCGGCGGGCAGAGGGCGGGTGCGCAGGGTGAAGGCGGCGCTGTCCTCGCCGTTCACGATGAGGCGGGTCGCGGCAGTGAATGCCGGGAGGCGGGCGAGGTCGTGGTGGGACAGCACCGGGGTGACGTGGCGGGCGAGCTCCGCGGCGTCCCGTGGGCTGACGGCGAAGAACACCTTGCTGCGGGCGTTGGTGGACAGGGCGTCGGCGAGGTCGCCGGGCAGCTGGCGGAGGTGCTGGTGGGCGAGCACCATGGACAGCCGGTAGCCGCGGGCCTCGGCGAGCATGTCCTCGATCGCGCCCGGCAAGGTGAGAAAGTTCTGGCATTCGTCGAGGTAGGCGGCGCAGTCGCGGCGTCGGGCGGGGGGAAGGGCGGCGCGGCGCAGAGCGGCCTGCCAGACTTTCGCGAGCACGATCGAGCCGATGATCTGCGCGCCGTCTTCGCCGATCGCGCCTTTGGGGACGCGGACGAGGAGGATCCCGCCGCGGTCCAGGATCGCCGACACGTCAATTGTGGACGGCCCGCTGGCGAGACAGTCCCGGGCGAAGCCGCGCAACAACAACGCGCGGAGCTTGTTCATCAACGGCCCGGTTGCGGCGGCACGTGCCCCGTCGGACAGCTCTGCGTACCAGGTCCAGAAGCCGGCGAGGATCGGATCGGAGACGCGGGCAGCGGCGGCCCGGCGGGCGCGGGGGTCGACCAGGACATCGACGACGTCGACCAAGGTCGGTGCGGGCTGGCTGGCGCGGCGGCCCGAGAGCAGGGTTAGGCAGGTGGAGCGCAGCAGGTCGTCGGTGCGGGGGMCCCAGCTGTCCGCCCAGATCCGCCGGAAGATTCCCACCAGCTGATCGGTGGCCAGCCCGGGGTCGCGGCCGTCGAGGATGTTGAGGACCGGCGGCGGCGCGGCGTCGTCGGGGTCGAGGAGCACGAGCCGGTCGGCGGACTCGGCGGGCAGCCGGTCGAGCAGGTCACCGACGAGGTCGCCCTTGGGGTCGATGACGACGACACCGCGGCCAGCGGTCGCATCGTCGAGGATCATGTTCGCGAGCAGGGTTGACTTGCCGGAGCCGGTGGCGCCGAGAATGTGCAGGTGGTGGCGGGCGGCGGGCACGTCGATGCCGATGTCGCGGCGCCGCCCGGCCTCGGTACGTCCGAGGGTCTTCACGCCGGGTCCGGCGTCGGGGATGCCAGCGGGGGGTGCGACGGCGGCAGCACCGGCCCGCGCGAGCCCGGGTACCGCGGTGTCCACGGGGAGGTGCGCGAGGGCGGCGAGTTCGTCGATGCTGACCAGATCGCCGCGGCGTAGCCGCCGCTCGCCGAGCAGCCGGGGCGGGTCCGGCAGTTTGAGCCGGCGGAGATGGTTGTGGCCGGCGTAGACCGCATAGGCCGTGGCCAGCGCGTGCGCCCGGCCCCGGAGCGCGGCCCACGTGCGCGTCGTCTGGGCGGGGTCTGCGGGGGTGGGGCGGGCGGCGGTGTAGGCGACGCGGACCTCGAACCGCGGCCCGAGCGCCTTCTGGGCGATGGCGCGGGACTCGGCCGACTCCTCCGGGGGTGTCGGGCCAGGCCGGCGGGCAGTGCCGGACGGGGTGGTGCTGTGAGGGCTGATCAGGTCGAGCAGGCGGGCCCACGGCTGCGCGTGGGGGGCCTGGCCGCGGTGACGGGCGGCAGCGCGGCGTGCTTGGGCGAGACGGCGGCCGGTGACCGGACGGGCGAGGACCTGCACGACCGCGGTCTCGTCGTCGTCCAACTCCCCGGCCGCCCCCAACAGAGCGCGTACCGGATCGCCGGGCGGTGTCGCGTGCAGCGGGAGGACGTCGGTGCGAGCGAGGCGCAACACCCCGCCCTCGGCCAGCGGCCCACCAACGGCGCCCCTCGGGGTGGAATCGGTGGGGTGCAGGGGATGGAGGGCGGGACGGCGGGTGGTGGTACGGGCGCCGGGCCAAGCGGCCTGCACCGCCCGCTCCACCAGCCCCGGCGGTACCGCCCCGGGCACCCAGAGACGAAACGCGGTACCTGCCCGCCGGGCGACGATCTCGAAGCCCAAATGCGGCTGTCCGTGTAGGAGCCGGGGCCAGAAGGGTCGGAGCAGCCCGCTCATCTGCCCCCAAAACGCCGCTGCCGCATCGGGGCTGACCTCCGGGGGCATCAGGATCTCCACGGTGCGGGCGTCTGCGACGAGCCCAGCGTCCCGGCCGGCCCAAAAGCGCCGCCGGACCAGCGCGGCGGCGAGGGTGAGCACGGCCAGGGGCAGGCCGACGGGCAGACCCCACACGGCGAGGAGATGGGCGAGGGCATGCCCCACCCCGGCCGGGCCGATCAGCCAGCCACCCGGCGCAGGCAGCGCAGGCGGAGGCGGGGCAGGCGGAGGCGGGGGCGGGGACAGCGGCAACGTCATGAACCACTCCAAGGAGGCATCAGCGTCTGGCGCCGGACAGCGACCGCCGCGCGGCACGTCCAGGCACGCAGAGGAGGAACAGCCCCACCCGAAGGGCGGGCATGGACGGGGACCGGTGGTGCTGGTCAGAGCGGGTCGGCGTCGTCGGCCGGCGCGAGGCCACCGCGGGCCGTGCCCTCCTGGGCGTCGAGGCCGGGGGTGGTGGGCTGCGGGGCGCGGCGGGCGACGTCGACCGGATCTGTGGTGATCAGTTCGTGTTCCCGTGGGGATGCCTGYGCGCGGAACAGCGCCCGATACGCGCCGGTGACGAGCAGCGCGTCGCCGGGCCGGGCGGCGAGCAGCGCCGCGATCTCTCCGTCGGTGAGGCCGAACGCCGCGCGCACCGCCGGGGCGGCGGAGCTGTCCTGGCGCAGGAGCAGCTTCGTCCCGGCGTTCGCAATGATCGCCCGCCCCTGGTCGGTGGCGAGCAGGTCGCCTGTGTCCTGGGTGACAAGAGCGAGGCCGGCCCACCATTTACGGGCTGCTTTCGCCAACCGGTGCAGGAACCGGGCGCCGATCGGGTGGGCCATGAGCAGCCAGGCTTCGTCGACGACCACGAGACGTCGGCGGCGCCGCGTCGGGTCGGCGACCTGCCGCCAGATCGCGTCCAACACCAGCAGGATCCCGGCCGCCCGCAGCTCGTCGGGGAGGGCACGCAGCCCGTGGACCACCAGATGCCCCGACGGCTGGGAGGTGGTGGGTCCGTCGAACAGCCCCCGGTGCGACCCGGTCACGAACGGGGCGAGCAGGCCGGCGAGCGGCTGGCCGTCGGGGTCGGCGTCCAAGGCGGCGGCGATGTCGGCGAGCAGCGGCGCCGGCCGATCCCACGTGGCCGGATCCTGGCTGATCCCGGCCTGGGCGTAGGCGGCGAGTAGCGCCCGGTCCAACGCCGCCCGTCCGGCCGGGTCGTCGACGGGAGAGGCGATCAGCGTGGACAGGAGAGTGTGGGCGAACAGGATCCTGCGGGTGAGCAGCTCCGGGTCACCGCGGCCGTGAGCAGGCAGGTCGAACGGGTTGAGACGCACCCCGGGCGCGCCGAGAGACAGCCGGCTACCGCCGACGGCGGCGGCCAGCGGCGCGTACTCGTCTTCCGGATCCACCACGTGCACCTCGACGTCCTGGTAGAGGCTGCGCAGCACGTCGAGTTTCGTCAGATACGACTTTCCGGCACCGGAGGCGGCCAGCGTGACCGAGTTGTAGTTCGCCGCCGCCCACCRGTCATGCGCCACCACCCCCGTCGAGGACAGGTTCGGCCCGTAGACGACGGGG
>NZ_MRUJ01000251.1:0-1376 GCF_002099325.1 Frankia sp. KB5
TGTTGGTGGTGTCGACCTCGGCGATCACCGCGACCGCGGTGTGCAGGTCCACCACCCCGGCCGCCTCGCCGTGTCGGCCGGCGTCGACTCCCGCAGCCAGCGGCCGGGCGGGTGCGGGTGGCTGCTGGGCGGCGGCCACATCGGGTACCCAGCCCGGCAGGCCGGCCGGGCCGCCGGGTGGGGCGGGGGCCTGGACGTGGGGGGTGCGTCGGTGGGTGAACGCGGCGGCGGCGTAGCGGTCGAGGGGCAGGCCGGCACGCCGTCCCAGCGCGAGCGCGGCACCGCCGCCGACCGGGGGCAGGCACAGCAGGATCAGCAGCGGGGTCGGCAGATACGGCCGGGCGGTCCAGAACACCGCCGCGGCGAGCAGCAGCGGCGGGACGAGCACCGTCAGCTGGCGGGCGGTCAACCCGGCGAGGATCTGATCCGGCCGGTCGACATCCGCGGGAATCCGGGTCCGACCCGGGACGACCGGCGACGACGGCGACATGACATCACTCCCAGTCAGCACAAGGGGGGAAGGAGAACGGGACGGTGAAAGACACGGGCTGTCCGCGGCGGGTTCTCGACACGGCGGGAGACCGACAGCCCGGTCAGAGGGACACGCTCAGATGTGGATGCCGGCAGCGGTCAGCGCGCGGCGCAGCAGCCGGTAGCGCACCAGCGTCACCACCGCGGACGGCCCGCCGGTGCTACGCAGCACCATCCGGATGATCCAGCTCTCCAGCCGCAAGGCGAGCACGAACAGGGCGCAGCACAGCAGAATGTTGAGCAGGCTGCTGTTGTTCGGCGCCAGCGCATGGCCGGAGTCGGCGAGCAGCACCCGCAGGCCGACCAGCAGGAGCAGCGCATGAGCGACCTGGACGGCCAGGCAGCCGACCAGCGCCCGCCCCCACAGTGTCGCCAGCCCGGCGGTCTGCGGAAGCCCATGCCAGATCAGCAGCAGCGGGGCGGCGACCGCGAGCAGCATCAGCACCAGCAGCCGCACCGCCCAGCCCACGATGAGGGCGATGGCCATCACCGCGACGCACAACACGATGAGGACCACGAAGGGCGCGACCCTGCTGACGCTCAGGGTCGTAGTGAGCGTGGAACCGATCCCCTCCGCGGTGATCTTCTGCTTGGTGAGAGCGTTCGAGATCCCGTTGGACAGGCCGATCGCGAGGCTCATCAGCGGCAGGCTCAGGTGCGCGAGCACAAAGGCGACGATCATGCGGGGGGCGAGGTCCTTCGCCACAGCCCGGGTCTGCAGCGTGTCATAACCCATGACCAGCAGCCCACCGGCAGTCAGGATGAGCAGCATCAGGCTGTCCGCGATCGCCAGGCTGTCCCACCACATCTGACGGATCGCCGGGCGGGTGGTGACATCCTCGGTC
>NZ_MRUJ01000252.1:0-3877 GCF_002099325.1 Frankia sp. KB5
CCGGCCCCGCGAGAAGAATCTGAAGCTCCCCCACACCGATGCACCGCGACGGCAATCCTGAATGCACCGTCCGGCCATCGAGCACACACCGGCCGCCTTCCGCGACCTCGACGAAAGCCGCCTTAGCAAGATCCAACGCCGTCGGCCCGCCGCTACTGTCCGCTCTGCCTCTCACTGGTCTCCCTCGCTCGTCGAAAAGCGTGCGAGACCAGAAACCCAGCCGGCCCTGGCAAAAACCCTGACACCGCTGACAGAAAACCTGACAGCAGCCGCTGAACAGCGGCGCAGCACGGTCCAGCCCGGACTGTCAGAAAGCCATCCCCACCAGCGGCCCGCCGCCTCGCCCCGGCTAGTACTACAGCAACAGTTGCTGTGATCAGCTGACGCGATAGTGCCGCGACCTGCGCATTTGCAATTGATCTTTGGTTCGGGCGGGTGTTTGTCCCGGCGTGTCGCAGCCGACACGCCGGGAGGTGTTGCTGTAGTACTAGGAAAAGACTGTCAGGACAGCGGCGTTCTTTCCGTTCTGACACCTCTGCCTGTCAGCGGATCCGCCAACACAATGTCAGAGTGGACGGCGCGCCAGGGCCGGATAGGAAAAGGGGGTGTCAGCGGCTTCGCCATGACTGTCAGGAAAAAAAGCAGAAGCCCGTGGTTCCCTGAAAACCGTTCCTCCCCGGGAAACACCGGCGAGGAGCACACCCGGCCATCGCGTATTTCCCTGAAGGAGACGCTGTCGTGCCATCCGTACCGGAGAACCCCTCCGCCGACCCGGTTCCGCTCACCGTGTGGACCACCCGCGCCGGTGACGGCGAGCATCTCCCCGGYGATATCCTCCGCCGCATCCTCGACACCTACAGCCGCCCCGGCGAGCTGGTCATCACCACCACAGACATCCTGACCGGTATCGCCGACATGTGCACCGCCACCGGCCGCCGCCACCGGACGGTGAACACCAGCAGCGACACGGACATCCCCGGTTGGATTCTTACCAGCCGCTACCCGAGCACCGCCGCGCTTGTTCTCACCTCCCCGCCCACCGAGGCCGCGCACCGAGACGACCTCGCCGTCTTCTACCGCAACCTCGCCGCCCTGCTACGCCCCGGGGGAATTCTCCTCGTCCTCATCCCCGACATCTCGATCGTCGRCCCGGACCCGCTCACCGACACCATCAGCGCCGCCCGCAGCGCCGGCCTCGCATATACCCAGCATCTCCTCGCCATCCATATCCCCCTTGCCGGCGGCATTCTCACCACCCCGACCGACGCCTACTGGGACCCAGCCGACGAGCCGACCATCCCCACCCCCCTGCCGCCGCTGCGGATCCACACCGACCTCGCCGTGTTCACCCGCCCCGCCTCCCGGAGCAGCCTTTGACCCCGAACACGCCATTCCCGCGGCGGGCCTATAGCCTTATCCCCGCCGGCCAGCAGCACCCCCGGATGCAACGCGCCGGCCGGTACACCCCCGCCTCCATGACGCACCCCGCCCGCATGCTGCCCGCCCTCGCCCGTCATCTCCTCACCCTTTACAGCCGGCCGGGTGAGATTGTGCTCGACCCGATGTGCGGCATCGGCACTACCCTCGTGGAAGCCGCGCATTTGGGCCGCCACGGTCTCGGGGTCGACCTGGAATCCCGCTGGGTGTCTCTCGCCCGCGCCAACCTGCACCTCGCCGCCAGCCAGGGCGCCACCGGAACCGGGCAGGTGTTCCGCGGCGACGCCCGCCGCCTGGCCGAGATCATTCCCGGCGACTATCACGGGCGGATCGGCCTGCTCCTCACCTCACCGCCCTACGGGCAGGCCACCCACGGCACCATCACCGCCATTCCCGGCAGCGGCGTCAGCAAAACCGACTACCGCTATTCCGACAGCCCCGCGAATCTCGCCAACACCGACCTCGAGGGGCTTCTCGACGGGGTCGCAGCCATGCTCACCGCCGCCCACAGCCTGCTGCGTCCCGGCGGGATCGTCGCGGTGGCCGTGCGCCCCTACCGGCACGCCGGCGCCCTCGTCGACCTGCCCGGCGCTCTCCTAGAAGTCGCCGCCGAGGTCGGCCTGCACCTGCACGCCCGCGCCGCCGCGATCCTCRCCGCCGTCCGCGACGACGGCACCCTTACCCCCCGCGCCACCTTCTTCGCCCTGCACAACATCCGCGTCGCCCGTGCCGCCGGCCACCCCCTCCATCTGATCGCGCACGAGGACATCCTGCTGCTACGCACCCCCAGCCCAGCCGGCTGACAGTGCGCCCTGACCAGCGCATATGGGCGGCATCGCGGCAGGAGCCCGCAGTCCGGTGGGCTGACAGTCTGTTGGCAAAAGCCCTGACAGTCCCTTGGCGGAACCCCTGACACCCTGCCGCTGGGCCGGGAACGCGGTCCGGCGGCAGGGTGTCCGCGCCCAGAGCAGATCAGGCAAGGCTGCCGGCGCACAGGGCTCGGCCGCTTCGAACGAGGAGTCGCGAGGACGGGACGCAACCGCTGGGGCGACGTCCACTCACACGGGCACGAGAGGCACCCGGCGAAGACTCGACGCAGCCGTTCGCACGCCACTCGCAATGYGACCGGAATTCTGATGACTCGACCGAAGAATGAGAACTCCGACGGTCATAACGATGCAGCCGGCGTTGAAACATCACGGCACAGCGACGACCGTGCAGTGTACGCTGGTGAATACAAACAGGGCGATACCACATACACCATCGCCGTGTACCTCTCGATCGAAAAACCCGAGGTCCGACAAGACCAGAGATTGAACCAGGCAAAGGTAGATCGACGCGTCCTCGCCTGGATAAGAAAATCACGAGAAGGCAGCCCGCAGGAACCAGGAAGCGAGAGTCAAGATGCGTCATGAGTGAATCGCCCGTAGGGCCGGTGGCCGGACGCCCCTTCCCCGCAGCACCCATGTACGGGCCAAGAACAGTCGGCACGTCACCCCTGAACCTTGCTTTCCTCGGCAGAGTATCCGACGAGGACCTTCAGGACCCGACGCTTTCCCTTCCACGTCAAGCCACAAGCTGCCAGACCGTACTACCCCCCGGCGCCCGCATCGTCGCATACTACTGGGACATCGAATCCGGGCGCATAGACCCGTCCAAGCGCGGCAGGAGYGACGCCTACAAGAAGTTCGCCGTTCCAATTCCACGCGACGGCGGAATCCGTGAACTACTCGATGCCGCCGCACGAGGCCCCGCATTTGACGCCGTCATCTGCGAGGCAATCGACCGTGTCGCCCGGCGTACGTATTTCGGCGTGAAGATCGAACATGACCTTGAACGGTGCGGCGTGCCGCTCCTCGCTGCCGATGAGGGCATACAGAACCTGCGTAAGCGCGCCACACAGATTCTGACCAGAAGAGTCAAGCAGGCAACATCCGAATGGTACGTGCTCGAGACGCTCGAGAAGGCATGGGACGGCTTCTGCGAGCACGCGACCCAAGGGTGGAACATCGGCTCCCCGCCTTACGGATACCTCGCGGAGAGGATTCCGCATCCCGTCCCCGCGAAACGGGCAGCCGGCAGCACGAAGACCCGTCTCGCATGGGATCCGGTCCGCGCCCCAGTCGTTCAGAAGATCTTCGAGTGGAGAACCGTCGGAAGGAAGTCGCGGCAGGACATCGCCAACCTTCTGAACGAAGATCCTGACCTGTATCCCCCRCCCGCCGCGAACGATGGACGTCGCACACGCGGGTCCTGGAGCGCGGCCACGGTCAATGAGATACTCGACAACCCCAAGTACACCGGGTACATGGTGTGGAACCGCCGCGCCCGCAACACCGCACGAGGGAAGCGGAACCCGCCCGAGCTGTAAACATTCAGCTTCATTGTTGATGTTGCTGTGAGTGGTTGGCGCTCGTTCCGGGTCCGACTGTTGGCTGAT
>NZ_MRUJ01000253.1:0-5046 GCF_002099325.1 Frankia sp. KB5
CCCACACTGTCTCCCGGGCTGGAGCATCGGCCGGGACCCCCTCCGGGATCCGCCTCCATCGGCGATGTCCCCACCAAAGTGGGGGTAGATGTCGATTCGTCGCCAGCCCACGACGTCGCAGCCCAGACACCCAGAAACCGGCCAATCGGGGATATTTCGCACCACTCCCCGAGGCAGGCGCCCCACCGGGGGCGGACAGCTCCGACCACCCTTCGAGCCACAGCACGCCGCGAGGGCCGGGGGCACACCCGGGCAGACCTCGGACGGGACCGAGACGGCCTGCCACCGGGGGAAACGTGCCGAGTCCCGCCGGCGGGAGAGGACACCGCCGAGCTGCACCACCCGTTTGGAGTAGCCCCTCCCAGGCACCGACAAACCCACCCGGACCAGGAAAAACGCCGCATCGCGGGGGGCGCGAAGATCATCCATCGGACAGATATCTCATGGGAGCACAACAAGCTCCCGGCCCGGGAGCGGAGCATGGCAAGCCCAATCGCGTGGGCGTACGTGGTTTCGAACCACGGACCTCTGCCGTGTGAAGGCAGCGCTCTACCACTGAGCTATACGCCCTTGCCGGTGGGACCACCCTACACGCCGGGGATACGGGCCGACGAAGGGGGGCGGCAGCGGGGGGTCGACGGACGGATGGGGCGATGTCCACCGTCCTGTCCGGTGGCCGGACTGGGTCAGGTTCGCCGCGACTGGCCGTGGTTGGGAAGGGTCCCGATGGGGAAGGCTCACGGGGGAACGGCCTTGGCGGGATGACCTGGCGCTCGGGGACGTTCGGACGCTACGGACAGTAATCATCTATAGGATATAAGTAGAAGATCCGTCCGATAGTCGACCGAACCATGATCACTCGAAGCAGGTTCACCCTTCCGGGCCAGGCAACTCGCCCGAACTACCGTAACGGATGTTGTCTTGGCATAATCTTGTTTCCAACGGGACTCGGAGAGGGAACTATCCCGTTACACGGGTGCTCGCCCGCACCATCGCACCATGAGAGGCCGCCCGATGACTATTCGTCACGATTCAATCACCGCAGAACTCGCCCTCCGCCTTGTCGTTCCCGGCGGGGCGCCCGTGCCGGTCGCCGCCACCGTCCGGTACGAGCCGGCCGATCCGTACGCGATCAGCATCGGCTTCCGCACCGGTGCGGACGAGGTCGTGGAGTGGACATTCGCGCGCCAGCTCCTCAGCGACGGTGTGCGCCGACCTGCCGGGGATGGCGACGTGCAGGTGTGGCCTGCCGCCCAGTCTGGGGGACGGATCGTCTGCCTGTCCCTGTCCAGCCCGTCCGGGCATGCACTGTTCGAGATGCCGCGGTCCGAGGTGCTGGCCTTCCTACGGCGGACGTATTCAGCCGTCCCCCTCGGCGGGGAGAGCGACATCATCGATCTTGACGCCGAACTCGCCCTCCTCATCTGGGGCGGCCCCGAGCGGTGATCTCACCGGGGTCGGGACCGCTGTCCGATCCCGGCAAGCCGGTGCGGGCATTTTGCGACCAGGGGAGGCCCTTCCCCACCTGCATCCGAGGTAGCTTCCACCCGGTCACACACAGACCAGTCACACACAGAGCACCCGCCCGCCTGGCCGGCCTAGCGCCGCCAGGCGGGTCCTTTTGTCCTCGGCCCACCGCCGGTGCCCGGCTTATCGTCCGATCGGCTCGCCAGCCCCACCAGCCGGTCGGCCTTCAGCTCGGTCTCACGCCACTCCGAGTCCGGATCACTCCCCCACGTGATACCAGCGCCGGTACCGAACCAGATCCGGTCGTCCTCGATCCAGAACGTACGAATACCAACAGACAGCCAACCCACGTTCCGGTCGGCATCCACCCAGCCGATCCCCCCGCAGTAGTAGCCCCGAGAGGCCGGTTCCAGTTCTCGGATGATCCGCAGCGCACTCGACTTCGGCGCACCGGAGACGGAACCGGGCGGGCAGGTCGCCGCCAGGAGGTCCCGCCAGCCCACCCCCGGCCGCAGCCGGGCCCGGACGGTCGAGACGAGGTGCACGAGACCGGGGTGTTTCTCCACAGCACAGAGTGAAGGCACCGTCACGCTTCCCGGGTGGGCAACCCGCCCGAGATCGTTGCGAACAAGATCGACAATCATGATGTTCTCGGCGACGTCCTTCTCCCGCAGATCCGCCGCCGTCCGACCGGTTCCCTTGATGGGCCTGGAGCTCACGACGTCGCCCTGGCGGGAGAGGAACAGCTCCGGGGAGGCGCCGACGATGCGCACCCCGGCCTCCGGCACGTCCAGGACGACCGCGTACGGCGCGGGATTGCCGGCGGCGACGACGGCCGCCAGGGCACCGAGATCGACACCGGCGGCACCGACACCGGGACCCCCCGCGCCTTCCGCCGCGGGCGCCGACAGGGGCGCCGACAGCAATCGGCAGAGATTGACCTGGTAGACCTCCCCCGCCGCGATGCGCTCACGGATCGCCGCAACCCCGTCAAGGTAGGCTGCCCGGTTCATGGTCGTCGCCCATGCGGCTCGCGACGGTCCGAGCCAGGGGCCACGCCGCAGCGCCGCGACACCACCGGGAGGCGCCGGCCGCACGTCGGCGAACCGGATGCAACGGACGGCCCCCTTGAAGTCGACGACGACCGCCCAGAAGCCATCTCGATCCAGCACCGCGGCGTCATCGCTGATCTCCACGACCTCGGTCGCGAACCGGCCGCCGGCGAGCAGGAACGAGGAGGCATCCCACGGGGGTGACGGTGCCACACGCCCGAGAGGGCTCGTCTCCCGAGCCGCCACGTTCGTCTCGCTCATTCCGATCACGCTACCGCCGCCCGAGGTGACCCRCCGCCCAGGGCATGGACCAGCCCCTCGACGGCCGCCAGCCGCATGGACGTGCCGTGGGCGAAAGCCGGTGTTCATCCGGAGAACCTTGACCCAACGCAACATCTCAGCGATGCCCRCCGGACGGTTCGACGTCTGGCCCGATCGTCCGCTAGAGTGCTACCTGCACCGCCGAGAAGCGCGGAGCAGCGCGGACGTGGCTCAGTTGGTAGAGCATCACCTTGCCAAGGTGAGGGTCGCGGGTTCGAATCCCGTCGTCCGCTCGGGAGCAGAGAGGCTTGAGGTCCGTCCCCAGCGGCCTCCCACGGCGGAGTGGCCGAGTGGTTTAGGCAAGGGCCTGCAAAGCCCTGTACGCGGGTTCGATTCCCGCCTCCGCCTCTGATCCTTTCGCGGGCGATTAGCTCAGTGGGAGAGCGCTACCTTGACACGGTAGAGGTCACTGGTTCAATCCCAGTATCGCCCACCCGTAACAAAGCGCTGCGGCGCAGGAGAAAGGCCACCCCCGACGGGGTGGCCTTTCTCGTTTCCGATTTTTCCGGCGGCCCGTGCGAACGAATCTGCGAACGTGGCCTACGCGCAGACTGCCGGCGGGTCGTCCTCTCCGGTCTCATCGCCCTCATCGGACGGTGCCTGCTCCGCCCGCGGGTCGGACGGCTCGGGCATGCCGAGGATCACGGTCGCGATCTCGTCCGCGGCGTCCTTGTCCATCCCGGGGATCACGTGGCTGTAGAACGAGAGGGTGAACGCCACGCTCGCGTGGCCAAGACGCTCGCTGACCACCTTGGGGTGCACACCGGACTTCAGCGCGGCGGTCGCGTAGCTGTGCCGGACGTCGTGCAGGCGGATCACGGGCAGACCGACGGCGCGCGCGTGGCCCTGGAACCAATCCGTGATCGTGTCCGGGTGGATCGCCGTGCCGTCCGGCCAGCAGAACAGCCGGTCGGTCGTGTGCCCGAAGGTCTTCCTGTTCTCCTCCCAGGACGTGATGTAGGCCCGTAGCGCGTTGAGCGTGAGCGGGTCGAGTGACAGCGGCCGGTAGGCGTTCAGCGTCTTCTGCTCGCCGTCGTCGGCCTTGCCGTCGATGACGACCCGCGTCACGCTCGGCGAGACCGTTGCCCCGTTCAGGTCGACGTCCGCGCGGCGCAGACCGGCCAGCGCGCCCCGCCGGACGCCGGTCGTGATCAGCAGTAGGTACATCGCGAACAACCGGTCATCGCGGATGTGGTCGACGAAGGTCCTCACCTGCTCCGGGGTCCACACGGTGGGGGCCCGCCGCCCAACCCGCGGCCGGTGCGCGTCCTCCGCCGGGTTGCGGCGGAGGTAGCCCCACTTCACCKCGTCGCCCAGCGCGCGGCTCAGCGTCTGGTGGACCACGGCGACCGTCGCCGGTGCCAGTCCCTTCCCCTGCTCGCCCCGGCGGCGGAGCCGTCCCCCGTCGAGCAGGTGGCCATAGAGCAGGTCCAGGCGACGCGCGGTCAGGTCCTGAAGTGGCGTCTGGCCGATCACTGGAACGACGTACAGCGTGAGGTAGTTGCGGTACTTCACCCACGTCCCCTTGGCCACCGCCGGACGGACCGCGGCGAGCCACTCGCCCGTGAACTCCTCCACCGTGCGCCGTGAGGGGGCCACGTGCTTGCCCTGCTCGAACTGGGCGATGGACTCCCGCATGGCGCGGGTGGCCTCCGTCTTGGCCTTGAACCCTCCACGGGACGTGGTCCGCCGCTTGCCGGTGAGCGGGTCGGGGTCGATGTCGTGGCGGAACTCCCACCCGTTCTTGCGCTTGTAGACGCTGCCCTTCACGCGGCACCACCGAAGGCGGCGCGTAGGCGGGCGGTGACGACGTAGACCCGTCCCCCCATGCGCTGCGTGGGCAGGTCACCGGCGTCCGCCAGGCGGTACGCGGTCGCCCGGGACAGGCCCAGGATCTGCGCTGCCTTCCCCACCGAGATCAGCGCGGGCAGGCCTTCGAACGGGTCCGGCCGGTCAACCGCCACCGCCGGTGGCGCGGGCGGCGGGGCGGCCTGCGGGGGGTTGGCAAGGTAGGAGTCGAGACGCTCGAAAACGGCCTGAAGCTCCGCGCGCAGCACCATGAGCACGTCGGGCTGTGCGCGATCGATCGGGGCCTGAAGCGGCCCTGTGATCACGCGGTGGCGGGACTGCGAGACCACACGCCCGGCGGGCGGGGATACGACGGTTCGGGTCACGATGTTCATGCCTCCTTCTGGATTGCGGGTGG
>NZ_MRUJ01000254.1:0-8250 GCF_002099325.1 Frankia sp. KB5
GACCGGCCCGCGCCAAAGATCGTGTCTGCTTCGTCCACGAGCAGGGTGGGCGGGTCCTCGTCAATCGACCGGTAAACCGCGGCGGTGGAGGCGTTGACGGTGATCAGCGGGTTGTGGCAGGTCGCCTCCACCACGTCGAGCAGGCGGGACTTGCCGCACCGCTTCTCTGGGGCGCGGATGACCAGCCGGGGTGCGTGGGCCCACGCGGGTTGGGCGTGGGTGGCTGCGATCCACAGCGCGACGGCGTCGGTCGCTTCGGGGGTCGGGAGGATGACGTACCGGGTGAGCGCGGCGTGTAGCCGGGCGAGAATCGCGGTCCCGTCGGGGGTGGGCGGGGTCATGGGGTGAGTCCTTCCACGGCGAACCCCCCGGCGATGGCGGCGTTGATGTCGCGGTCGCTCTGCTCCGCCTGCCGTCCGACGTCGGTCAGGGCGGTGATCGCGTCGTCAACGGTGAGATGTCCGGCCAGGACGATGCGGGCGACACCGCGAGCGGCGCCGTACAGGGTGGTCCGGCGTCGTCCGTGCGGGGCGCGGGTGACGGTGTCGAGGGTCGCGGTCAGCAGCGCGGCGGGGTCTGAGATGCCCCCTCCCCCGAACCGTGCCGGGTGGGCCGCGTGGGAGGGCCGACGGGGCGCGGGGGTCGGGGCCGCGGGGGCGCGGGCGACGGCGGCCAGGTGCGCGGCGAGCAGCGCGGCAGGGTCTGAGATGCCCCCCTCCTCTCCAGCGCGTGACGAAACGTGGGCCGGTGTGCGTGGTGGGTGGGGTTTCGTCACGGGTGGGGTATGGCAGGCCGTGACCAGGGAGGGGGGCATCTCGGCTACCGGCCGGGTGCTGGTCCACTGGTAGCGCCGGCCGGTGGTCGGGTGCGCCGACGGTGGGGCGACGACCAGGCCGCCGTCGGCCTTGATGTCGATACCGGTCCGGCCTGGCAGGGGGCGGGAGGGGATCAGCCCGCCGGGGTGGGTGTAGTGCAGGTGCCATCCGGCACCGCCGGTCGCCACGGCGGCGGTGGGAGTCATCAGCGCGGGGTCGAGGGTGCCGCCGTGGGCGGGGTCGATGTCGACCACGACCAGCCCGGACAGGATGCCGGTGCGGATCGCGAGCAGGCCGTCCGGGACGGCGGCGAGCATGGCGGCGGCGCGGTCGGGGTGGTTGGTGGCGGCGTAGAACCCGTGACAGGTCAGGCAGGGGCAGGCTTCCCGGTCGTGGGCGGGATCGCCCTTGCTCGCCTGGCAGTCCGGACAGTTCGCGACGGGTCGTTTGGTACGACCCAGAACGAACACCCGTCGGCCCGCGGCGATCAGGTCGAGGGCGGCGGTCAGGCGGGGGCCTGCCGGCGGTGCGGTGTAGGTGCGGGTGGGGATACCGGCGCGTTCGGCAAGGTCGCGGGTGTGGGTGGCACCAGCGCTGCCGTCGGCGATAAACGCCAGGCACAGATCCGGCCGGGTGTCGACCATGGCCGTGTTGCGGCGGGGCCCGGCGGCGCGGCCGTGGCGGGTCCAGTCGGCAGGGTGACGTTCCACCCGCCACCCGTGGGCGGTGGCGACGTCCTCAGCGATCCGGTCGGCACCGGTGGGGCAGGCACCGGAGACCAGCACCACCGGTCGGCCACCGGCGCTGCGGGCGGCCCGGTGCAGTGCGGCGGTGATGGTCTGCCGGTCGGTCCAGGTCCGCGACCCGGTGACCAGGATCCGCATCGGCCGGTCGATGGTCGGGGTCGGGGTGGCGTTGGGACGGATCGATCCGTCCCGCCGTCCCACCGGCATGCCGTCTGACCTGCGGGTTTGAGGGTGGGACGGGTGGGACGGCACACCCGTCCCACCCGCGTGGGGCATGGTCATGGCGCCTCCTGTCAGGGTCGGGGGGTGGTGAGGTAGATCCGGACCCGTCCGCCGGTCCGGTCGCGGTAGGTCCGACTGACCGTCGCGTGYGGGAACAGGCCGCACAGCGCGGTGAGGGTGACGGCGACGTCGGCGGGGTGGCCGTGGAGGCGCAGCGACACCCGGGGCGGAGTGGCTGTCACGCGCCACCGGCCGGCGCCCAGTTCAGGTCGGCCCTGAATCCGTGGAACGCGCCGCGCCCCGGCTTCGCCGTCACCAGCCACTTGGTGCACGCGGCGTCGTTGCTTCGGTTGGGGATCCACCGCCAGATGCCCGATTGCAGGTTCCCAACGGTGGGTTTCGGGTCGCCGGTGAAGTAGCCGTAGGGGTCCCGGGCGACCCACTCCGCGGCGGCGGCGCGCGCGTCTGCCTCGTCGGTGGTGCGCACGACAAGCCAGGGGAAGATCTCGTCAGCGTCGATGATCTCGACTCTGTTCATGTCGGTGCTCATGCCGCCCGCCCGTACTGGCGCGGGGTCGGGCGGATGGCGGCGCGGCAGGTGGGGCACAGCGGTCCGCCGCCGGGGCCGTAGCGGTGGTGGTAGGCGTGGCAGGCCGCGCACGGCCCCACCTCGTCGAGGGTGATGCCCAGGTGCATGGCGAGGGTGCGCACCGCGCTGTGAGCGGCGCGGGCGGCGTCGGCGTGGGCGGGGTTGGGCCTGCTCCGCCCGTCGATGTCGAGGACCGTGCGGGGTGTGGTGCGCCAGGCGTCGACCTGCCCGCGGGCCCACTCGCCCACGGTCATCTTGCCGGCGGTCATGCCGGACCGCCGGGGCCGCTGTCGTCGCTGTCGAACAGCGACGTCTGGTCCTGGCAGGAGTCGCACAGCGGCCGGTCCCCCGACGGGGCCGACGCGGGCACGGTGACCGGGGCGCGGCAGATCCGACACGGCCTRCTCGCGGTGGTCGGCGGGACCGTGGCGAGTGCCTTGGGGAAGCTGCCGGTGTTCAGGTAGACCACGCTCGGGCAGGCGGCGGCACTGCGGCGGTAGGGGAACCGGCAGAAGCGGCACGCGGCCCGAGGGCCGGTCCCGTCGGCACCGTGGCGGGCGGACACGGCGGCCCGCTCCGCCGGGGTCAGCCCCCGGAACTCCTTGACAGCGGCGGTGATGATCGGGTCGATCTCGCCGGGCGTGACCGGGTCGGGGGTGGGTGGGCGCACGCTGTGGGCGCGGGTACGGGGCATGATGGGGTGATCCCTTCGCAAGGGGGTGGAGTGGTGGCGGCGGGCCGGCCCCGGTAGGTCTGGCCGGACGTGTCGGGGGCCGACCTGCCGCACCACGAGGGGGTCTAGAACGGCGGTTCGGTCGGGTCCCCGGTGGCGGGTGTCGACCACGGGTCCCGCTCCGCCGGACCGGCCGCGGGTCCCCCGGCGGTGCCGCGGGCGGCGCGGGTGACGCGGGCGGTCGCGAACTTCAGCGACGGCCCGATCTCGTCCACGTCCAGCTCGAACACGGTGCGCTTCTCACCCTCGCGGGTCTCGAAGCTGCGCTGCTTGAGCCGGCCCGTGACGATCACCCGGGCGCCCTTCGTGAGGGACTCCACCGCGTTCTCCGCGGCCTGCCGCCACAGGGAGCAGCGCAGGAACAGCGGCTCGGCGTCGACCCACTTCCCGGTCTGCCGGTCCAGGGTGCGGGGGGTGGACGCAACGGTGAACGAGGTGACCGCCACCGCGTTCGGGGTGAACTTCAGCTCCGGGTCGGCGGTCAGGTTCCCGATCACGGTGATGGTGGTTTCTCCGGCCATGACGACAGCTCCTTTGCGGTAGAAGGCGGGCGGTGTAGGTGTCAGGTCAGCGGGTGCCGATGGCGACGGCGACCAGCGCGGCGGCCCACAGGGACCCGACGTGCAACGCCTGGTCGGACAGGTAGGCGCCGTTCAGGCCGTGGTCGGCGAGGCGGGCGAAGTCGGCGGAGCCGGTGTGGTCCTGGATCCAGCGGACGGGGGTGCGCCGGTCCCACAGGGCGTGGGTGGCGGCGGACACGGCGAGTCCGGCGGCCAGGCCGCGGCCGGTGACCGGCATGCCGACCGTGCGGGCGGTGACGGCGACCATGCCGGCCATGACGGCGTGGTAGGCGCCGACGTGGCGGCCCAGCGCCGTCCAGCCGGCCCGGCCGGGGGCGGCCTTGGCGGCGGCTTGGGCGTCGGTCTGTCCGACGACGTGGTCGGCGAGCTGGTGAGCGGCGTAGGCGGTGGCGAACAGCGCGGCGAAGGTCGCGGGACGCGCGGTGGTGGCGAGCATCAGGGGTCCTTCCGTCGGTGGTCCGGGTGAGGTGTCGACGGTCAGGCGTAGACGTCGTTGTCGGCGCCGCAGCGGCAGCGCTCCTGGATGCCCCGAACGAAGGCCTTGCCGCGGTGGGTCTTCTCGGTCAGGCAGGACGGGCAGGTGTAGGTCAGGACCCCATCGCTGTAGGTCCCGGTCAGGACGTTGTTGGCGCTCACGCCGACCTGGATGCCGACCCGGGCGTTGCCGGTGACGATGTTGCGGATCCGCATGGGGGTGCTCCGTTCCGTGGCGTGCAGGTCGATGGCGTCGGTGACGATGCGGGCGTGGTCGAAGGCGAATCCCCGGGCGAAGGCGACCGGGAGCGGGACCCACTCCGCCGCCGTGGCGTCGTCACCCGCGGTCGGGGGGATGGGGTGGGGCAGGATCAGCGCGTAGGCGAACGTCACGTAACGGCCCCGGGGGTCGCGTCCGGGGGCGGAATACACCCCGATCGGACGCAGGTCCGCGGCGGTGACGGCCAGGCCGGTTTCCTCGGCCAGCTCACGGCACGCGGCGGCGTGCGCCGTCTCGCCGGGGTCGACATGACCTCCGGGCAGGGCCCACAGTCCGGCGTAGGGGTCCCATCCCCGGCGGATCAGCAGCACGTGCGGGGCGCCGTCCTGCTCGGCGAGTGCGACCACGTCGGCGGTCAGACGGGCGGTCTCGGGAGAAGTCATTGCAGGTCCTTCCTGGGTGGGGTGGTGAGTCTCAGACGGCGGAGCCGCGGCGGAGTCGGGCGATGAGCACGGCGGCGGTGACGGCAAGGGCGGTCGCGGTGATGGCGGTCAGGGCCGTGAGGGTGGTGGTCGCGGTGGTGGCGAGGGGGCCGTGGGCGCGGGTGGCGGCGGTGAGCAGGGTGAGCGCGGCCAGGGGGCGGCGGGTGGCGTTGTAGGCGCGGCGGGCGGCGGTGGTGGCGGCGCGGACGGCGGGGGCGACGATGAGCGCGGTGAGGATCACGAGGATGAGCAGGGCGGCGGTCATGGCGGGTCCTTCGGGTGCCAGGCGGGGCGGTGGGTCAGCGGGATGGGAGGAAGGTGCGGCGGGCCCAGTTCCACCCGCGGCGTCCGAGGCGCAGCCGTAGGCCGGTGTGGTCGCAGTGCCGGCAGGGGCGGGAGCGGCCGAACCGGCTGGTGGTGCGGGCGGTTCCGTCGCAGCGTCGGCAGGGGCCGAACGGCTTGATCCAGCACGCCAGCGTGTAACCAAGAGTGACGGTCAGGGTGGGGAGGAGCGGGAGGGCTAGCAGGGTGGTCGTGGGGGTCACAGCGGGGCTCCTGGGGCTGTTTTTGGGCAGGGTCGGCCCGGGGGTGCTGACTGCTAGGTGCCTGGCCAGGGCTGGTGTGGGGTGCTAGGGCGTCTGCTAGCGCTAGCAGGGGGTGGTGCTAGCGCTAGCAGCCCTCTGCGGCCTACTCGCCCTTGCGGTTTTGGTTACGCTCCGCGATCACGGCGAGGATGGCGGCGTGGCGGATTCCGCGGCGGGTGACGGGCTTGCCGTCGATGCGCCGGCCGATGTCCTTCGGGGTGATGCGGTGCGGCTTGAGGGCGGCGGTGAGTTGCGCGGACTCCCATCCGGCGTAGGCGTCCGGGCGCAGGTCCGCCAGGCGGGCGCACAGGGTCTCGTTCCACTCCTGGTCGACCCCGGCGGGCCAGACCGCGGCAAGGTCCGCCACCACGTCGACCGTGGGCGCCGCGGGGCGCGCCTGCTCCGCCGGGGTCGGCAGGGTGCCGGCGGCGGTGCGCAGTTCGACCGCCCGGGCGATCACGCGGTCAAGCTCCGGGCCGGTGACGGGGTAGGACCGGTCGGCGTCAGGCTTGCCGAAGCCGACCAGGATGCCCCACCCGGCTTCCACGACCGGTTCGAACACGGTCGCCCGGTAGCCGTTCTTGTACATCGACGTGCCCAGGATCATGTCGTTCGCGACCTGGTCCGCGACCGACAGGCAGAACCGGCTGTTGACGTTGCGGGTGATCCCCGGGGGCAGGCTGTCCTTGTCCGGGATCTGCGTGCCGATGAGCAGAACCACACCCAGCGCGCGGCCCAGCTTGATGACCTTCTCGGCGTACTCGGCGGCTTCCTTGCCCCACGGGGAGTGGAACAGCTCCTGAATCTCGTCGATGAACGCCACCAGCGGATGCAGCCCGGACCCCTTCAGCGATGCCAGTTCCGGCGTCACCTTGTTCTCCGGAGCCTTGCCCGCCGCGGCGTAGAACGCGATCCGCTCGGAGCGTCGGCGGCACTCCTCGTAGAGCCACTTCAACATCGCCGCGCACGCCTGCAAGGTGTCCTCATCGAAGCCGTTGCCGTACTCCGTCAGCACCGGCGCGGTCCCGGCGAAGTCACCAACGCCCTTGAGTTCGTACCCGCGGATCTCCGTCCGGACGTCAAGCGCGGCAGCGAGCACGAGCAGCCGCAACGCGAACGTCTTCCCACTGCCGGGCTGTCCACCAAACAGCCAGTTCCGGAAGATCAGCGACACGTCCACGACGTTCAGCCGCGGCGTGGTCGCGAACGGGAACGACTTGAACACATCCACCGTGCCGGAACGGATCAGCGGCCAGGCGGGCTGCTGCATCTGGGAGGCGGGCTGGTAGCCGACCCACAGCGCCAACCGGCCGGTGTGCCCCGGAGCAGGAGCAGGCCACACCTGGTCCAGCGGCAGCCGCAGACCGGACGCCAGGCGGCCACGGCGGGCGATGACATCGCCCGCTTCGACGCCGTAGGGCAGGTCCACGATGGCCATGTGACCGGGCCCGTCGCGGTGGATCTCCACCGGGAACGAGATCGCACCGGGGTCCTTCGCCACCGCAGAGTTGATCCCCGCGATCCCCAGCGACGTCAGGGCCCGGCGGACCAGCTCCGCCGTCAGCTTGCGGTACCGGTCCCCCGTCCGAACCCGGTCGGTGATCGGCCGGTCCGCCGGACGCCCCAACCGGGCAGACACCAGCACCACCGCGAGGATGAACAGCCACCGCACCAGCGCGGGCACCGGACCGAACACGATCACCGCAGTGACGATCAGAGCGGCCAGCGTGCCCAAGATCAGGATGGGCCACCGCGTCGAGGTCTGGCGCTGACGCTGACGGTCCAGCTTCAGCCACGTCTCCGGGTCGTTGCGCCGCGCGGCGTCCTGCCGCAACCCCCAGTTCCCCTCCTCCGCACTCGCCCACCGGATCAGGCGGGTGATCGTGCGGACCGCACCGACCGGCGCCCACAGCGCCACCTTGCCCGCGTACTTCGGGGCCCGCACCGCGTGGAACCGGGCGTGATAGCCAGCCTCGTTCGACGCGTGCCGCGCGGTCGCGCTGATGTCGGCGGTCGAGTGCGCCCACGTCGGCAGGATCGGCGCGCGCCGCCGGCCGGCAGGCACCGTGCCCGCGGGCAGGTCCGGCGGGTCCACCGGCACCCCCGCCGGGGCGTCGTCGACCGCCACCGACTCAGCGTCGTCGTCCTGCTCGTCCGGGTCAGTCTCGTCATCCGGGGCGACGTCGGTGTCGGTCGGGCGGCGGCGGTCACGGGCGGCGGTCAGGTCCACCACCGGCGCGTCCTGCTCACCGGTCAGGTCGGTGTCGTCGGGCAGGTCAGGTACCCAGCCGGACGGCTCACCGTCGGGCGACGACGGGGTCCGGGTCGGGTCCGCAGGGGTCATGATGAGAAGTCCTCCTGTGCGTGGAGCGCGGGTGGGGGCCGGTGCGCGGCGGCGAACTTTGGCGAGCGAGACGCCGCGCACCGGGCACAGCTACCGGGAGCGGTTGCGGCTGACGTGGCGGACGAACTTCTCCGACCACGGGTGGTCGGCGATGACCTGCGCGTCGGTCTTGGCGTTGCCGTGCTGGTCGATCCAGCCCGTGTAGCCGGACTCGCGAAGCTCACGGGTCTTGCGGACGGCGTCGGTCTCGTCCTTGCCGGTCAGCCAGTCGAGCGCCATGGGGTGGGTCTCCTCTCGCCGGTGCGGATGCGGTGGGGGTGGTCAGCGGCCGTGCGGGCGGCGGTAGTTCGGGCGGATCGTGTCGAGCTGCTCGGCGAGCAGGTCACCGGCGTCGTCGGCGCCGGACAGGGTCAGGCCGGTCAGGGTGCGGGTCAGCGCGGTCTGCTGGGCGCGGACGCGG
>NZ_MRUJ01000255.1:0-14175 GCF_002099325.1 Frankia sp. KB5
GCCTCCCATAACCGGGAGGTGGTCTGATGGCAGGGTCCAGGTCGGTCGACGAGGTGGCCGTCCATGACGGTGCGGTCGGGGCCGGCGAGCGGGAGCTCCGGGAGCTGCTGGCCCAGCGGGTCGTCGTGCTCGACGGGGCTTGGGGCACGATGCTGCAGAACGCCGGGCTCACCCCGGCCGACTACCGCACGGAGCGGTTCCGCGACCACCCGAAGGACCTCGCCGGCGACCCGGACCTGCTGAACCTGACCCGTCCGGACGTGATCCTCGACGTGCACCGGCAGTATCTCGCGGCCGGCGCGGACATCACCACGACGAACACGTTCACCGCGACGAGCATCGGCCAGGCGGACTACGGGCTGCAGTCGCTGGTGCGGGAGATGAACCTGCGGGGCGCCCGGCTGGCCCGCCAGGCCGCGGACGAGGCCGCCCGGCAGACCGGGGGGCGGCGGTTCGTCGCCGGTTCGATCGGCCCATTGAACGTCACGCTCTCGCTGTCCCCGCGAGTGGAGGACCCGGCATACCGGGCGGTGACCTTCGACGAGGTCCGGGCCGCCTACGCCGAGCAGATCCAGGCGTTGGCGGACGGCGGGGTCGACCTGCTGCTCATCGAGACGATCTTCGACACGCTCAACGCGAAGGCCGCGATCGCCGCCGCCCGCGAGGTCGCCCCGCGGCTGCCGCTGTGGATCTCGGTAACGATCGTCGACCTGTCCGGGCGGACGCTGTCGGGGCAGACCGTCGAGGCGTTCTGGAGCTCCATCGCCCACGCGCATCCGCTGGTCGTCGGGGTGAACTGCTCGCTCGGCGCCGAGGAGATGCGCCCGCACGTCGCCGAGCTCGCCCGGCTCGCCGGCACGTTCACGGCCTGCCATCCCAACGCCGGCCTGCCGAACGCCTTCGGCGGCTACGACCAGACCCCGGACGAAGCCGGCCAGTTGATCGGCGAATTCGCCGCCGCGGGCCTGGTCAACATCGTCGGCGGCTGCTGCGGGACGACGCCGGCGCATATCGCGCGGATCGCCGCCGCCGTCGGCGGTGCGCCGCCGCGCCCGGTTCCGACACCGCCGGCGCGCACCCGCTTCAGCGGGCTGGAGCCGTTCGAGATCGGCGAGGACACCGGCTTCGTCATGATCGGGGAGCGCACCAACGTCACCGGTTCGGCGCGGTTCCGGCGGCTGATCGAGGCCGACGACTACCAGGCCGCCGTGGACGTCGCCCTGGAGCAGGTGCGCGGCGGGGCCAACCTGCTCGACGTCAACATGGACGCCGACCTGCTCGACAGCGAGCGGGCGATGACCACGTTCCTGAACCTGCTCGCCACCGAGCCGGAGGCGGCCCGCCTGCCCATCATGGTCGACAGCTCGCGGTGGAGTGTGCTGGAGGCCGGGCTGCGCTGCGTGCAGGGCAAGGGCGTCGTCAACTCGATCAGCCTCAAGGAGGGCGAGGAGCCCTTCCTGGAGCAGGCCCGGCGCATCCGCGACTACGGCGCCGGCGTGGTCGTGATGGCCTTCGACGAGCGGGGCCAGGCCGACACCGCCGAACGCAAGGTGGCGATCTGCGCCCGCGCCTACGACCTGCTTACCCAGCGGGTCGGCTTCCCGGCCGAGGACATCGTGTTCGACCCGAACGTGCTCGCCGTCGCCACCGGCATCGCCGAGCACAACGGCTACGCGAAGGCGTTCCTCGACGCGTTGCCGCTGATCAAGCAGCACTGCCCGGGAGCGCGGACCAGCGGCGGCATCTCGAACCTGTCGTTCTCCTTCCGCGGCAACGACATCGTCCGCGAGGCGATGCACTCGGCGTTCCTCTTCCACGCCGTGCGCGCCGGGCTCGACATGGGCATCGTCAACGCCGGCCAGCTCGCCGTCTACCAGGACATCCCCGCCGACCTGCTCGAACTCGTCGAGGACGTGCTCTTCGACCGGCGCGACGACGCCACCGACCGGCTCGTCGCGTTCGCCGAGACCGTGAGCGGGAGCGGGAGCGGGAGCGGCACGAAGCGCACGGTGGACCTGTCCTGGCGCGAGGCGCCGGTCGAGGAGCGCTTGGCGCACGCGCTCGTGCACGGCATCGTCGACTTCATCGAGTCCGACACGGAGGAGGCCCGGGCGCGGGCGGCCCGCCCCCTCGACGTGATCGAGGGACCACTCATGGACGGCATGAAGATCGTCGGCGACCTCTTCGGGTCAGGGAAGATGTTCCTGCCGCAGGTGGTCAAGAGCGCCCGGGTGATGAAGCGCTCGGTCGCCTACCTGGAACCGTTCATGGAGGCCGAGAAGCAGCAGGCGCTGCTGGCCGGCACCACCGGCACCGGCCGTGYCAACCGTGGCAACGGCACGGTGGTGCTCGCGACCGTCAAGGGCGACGTGCACGACATCGGCAAGAACATCGTGGGTGTGGTCCTCGGCTGCAACAACTACGAGGTCATCGATCTGGGGGTCATGGTCCCCGCCACGGTCATCCTCGACACGGCGGTGGCGGAGGGCGCCGACGCGATCGGCCTGTCCGGCCTGATCACCCCGTCCCTGGACGAGATGGTCACGGTCGCCACCGAGATGCAGCGCCGCGGGCTGAAGCTGCCCCTGCTGATCGGCGGTGCCACCACCTCGCGCCAGCACACCGCGGTCCGCATCGCCCCCGCCTACGACGCCACCACCGTCCACGTGCTGGACGCCTCCCGCGTCGTCGGCGTGGTCTCGGACCTGCTCGACGCCGACCGGGCCGGGGAGCTCGCCGTGCGTAACCGGGCGGAGCAGAAGCTCCTGCGTGAGCAGCACGAGAACCGCCAGCAGCGCCCGCTGCTCCCCCTCGCGCAGGCCCGGGCGAACCGCGAGCAGGTCACGTTCGACGACCTGCCCGTCCCCGCCTTCACCGGCGTCCGCGTCGTCACCCCGGACCTCGGCGCGCTGCGCTCGATGATCGACTGGCAGTTCTTCTTCCTTGCCTGGGAGCTGAAGGGCAGGTTCCCGGCGATCCTGGACCAGCCGGTAGCCCGTGAGCTGTACGACGAGGCGAACGTCCTGCTCGATCAGATCATCGCGGACGGTAGCCTTCAGGCCCGCGGGGTCTACGGCTTCTGGCCCGCCGTCGCGGAGGACGACGACATCCTGATCGATCAGATCGACGTCGGCGCGGTGAACAGCGCCAGCTCGCCGGGTCAAGGTGGCACGCCGGGTCCGGGTGGCACGGGGCGGCTGCGCCTGCCGATGCTGCGCCAGCAGACGGCCAAGCCCGCGGGGCGGYCGAACCGCAGCCTCGCCGACTACCTGGCCCCGGCCGGGGACCACATCGGCGGGTTCGCCGTGGCCGTCCACGGCGCCGACACGCTCGCGGCCGGCTTCGAGGCCCGGCAGGACGACTACCGGGCGATCATGGTGAAGGCCCTGGCCGACCGGCTCGCCGAGGCGTTCGCCGAGTATGTCCACCTTGAGGCGCGACGCGCCTGGTTCGAGCCGGACGCCAAGCCGTCGCTGGAGGATCTGCACGCCGAGCGCTTCCGCGGCATTCGTCCCGCCTTCGGCTACCCGGCGAGCCCCGACCACAGCGAGAAGCAGGCGCTGTTCGACCTGCTGGACGCCGGGCGGGTGGGGATGGGCCTGACCGAGTCCTTCGCGATGACCCCCGCCGCCGCCGTCAGCGGGCTCATCTTCGCCCATCCGTCGTCGCGGTACTTCACCGTCGGGCGCATCGGCCGGGACCAGGTCGAGGACTACGCCCAGCGGCGGGGCCTGAAGATCTCCGACGTCGAGCGCTGGCTACGCCCCAACCTCGCCTACGGTCCCGAGTAGACGCCCCGGACAGCAGGTCCGGGTTCACAACGCTTACTCCTCGTGATCCGACATGCGGCGGCCGTTCCCGCAAGAAGCACGAGGGGCCGGCCAGACGTACGGTTGGCAGTCTTCTTGTAGTCGAGGCCGGCCGCCCGGGGTGCGACACGGATCACCGGCTTGTAGGCCCGGTCGCCGACCGTGMCACCCGCCAAGCAGTAGTGGAAGGTGTTCTGCGGCAGGCCGAGAAGCCGGGCCGCGACCCCGCTTCGGTGAACACCTCCCGCTCAAGCATGCTGACGGACCAGGTGGCGAGTGTCGCCCAGTCGCGTTAAGAACTCGGATCAGGAAGGTCGGAGATGTCGAACTCGCCTGGTCTCGGGGGTTGCCGTCGGTTCCGTCGTCGRCCACGGTGATCCGGGAAGCGGACGGCCGGTACTACGTGTCGTTCGTGGTCGATGTGACCGACGAGCCGTACCCGGTCGTGCCCGCCGAGGTGGGGGTCGATCTTGGGCTCGATCGGTTGGTGACCATGTCCACGGGTGAGATCGTGGCGAACCCTCGCCCGCCGCGGTCGAAGCGGCGGCATCTCGCCCGCGCCCAGCGGTCGCTGGCCCGCGCACGGAAAGGTTCCGCGGACCGTCGGAAGGCGGTGCGGCGGGTAGCGGTGTTGCACCGGAAAGTGCGCGAAACCCGCCGGGATCATCATCACAAGCTTGCCGCTCGACTGGTCCGCGATAACCAAGTGGTCTACGTCGAGGAGATGGCGGCTACCGGGCAGACGCCCGTTCCATGGGACAAGGTAGTTCCATGGGACAAGGTAAAGGCCGACCTCGGCCTGGTATGAGGTACCCGGTCGGCATAACCCCGCATGCGCTTCGTCAGTTGCGCAAGCTCGACCCAACGGCGCGACGCCGCGTCCAGGCGGCGGCCAGGAACGGGCTTGGCCGGCCGTGCCAGAAGATCGCCAGTTCGTCGCGGGCGCGGGTCGCCGCGACGAACAGCAGTGACCGGTCTCGTGCCCGTTCCTGCTGGTACCGCTTTGGGTCGACGTCCTGGTACCGCTCGATCACGCCACGGGGCACAAGCCCGGCGCTGGCACCTCCGATGATGATCCGCCGATACTCCAGGCCCTTGAAACGGTGCATGGTGCCCACRTGGACGCCGTCGGCTCGCTTCGGCCCGTCCGGCCCGATCTCGATGGCAGAAATCCCRCTCGCCTCGAGGTGTGTGACGACGTCCTCCACCATCCGTCGAGTCGGCACGCACACGGCGGTCGAACCGTCGCCGGCACTGGTCGAACCGTCGCCGGCGCTCTCCCAGACCCTGATCTGCCCGCTGATGAGCTTCAGTTCATCCGCCCAGGTGACGGCCTCACCGAGCACGGGTTCTCCGCCACTGAGCAGCGACCGGTACCCCGCGAGGTTGTCGTCGTCGCCGTCGAGGTCGTCGTACGTCTCACCGGCAAGCAGCCGAAGCGCTGTCCACAGGATCTGACGGGTGGTGCGGTAGCTCAGCGTCAACTTGGCACTGCGACCACGGATATTCACGCCGAGACTACCAAGCGTGACGTAATTATCGTAGATTCGCTGGTGGGTGTCGCCGACGAGGAAGATGTCGTCCCGACCTGGCGCGACCATGGCCCGCAGCATCTTCCAGTGCGCCGGGTTGAGGTCCTRGGCCTCATCCACGACGACATGCCGATAGCGGTACCTGGGCAGGGAGCCGGAAGCGGTGGGCTGACCGGCCGCGCTCACCACCGCGGCCGCGCGGTCCTGTTCGGTGCGGGCGGCGTATTCGGCTACCTGGCGCCACGTCCACACACCGGCGTCGTCCAGGCGCTTGGTGAAACGTTCGACGAGTTGCCACACCGCGTCGCGGTCGGCTCGGGACAGTGGCCGCCCTCGACCTGGTCGCCGGGCCTTGAAGTAGTCGGTGCGGGAACGGAGCACCTGGCCCAGAACGACCTCGGCCCACTCGGCCGCGAGAAACTCGGCGTCCCACCGTCGTTCACCGACCTCGTCAAGCATCGCGRCCCACTCCCGCACGGCGGCGTCATCGTCGATCGTCCGCCGGCGACGGCTCGCCCCGGCCTCACCGACAACCCGGCTCGCGAGCTTGTCGATGTTGACGATATCGACCCGATCGACGAGGTCGGGGCCGACCAGGTCGAGGAACCGGGCCCGCAGGTCGGCGGCAAGGTTGCGGTTGAACGTGGTGAGCAGGATCGGCTTGTCATCGCCCGGCGGCAGCCGGGCGGCGAGGTGCCCGGCCCGGTGCAGCGCGACGATCGTCTTCCCGGTTCCCGGCCCGCCGCTGACCCGCGCCGGTCCGCCGTAGACCCGGTCCACGAGCTGGCGCTGGGTCGGATGCAGGAAGACCTGCCACCGCGCGAACGACTCGCCCAGCACCGCCTGCAGCGCGGCATCGTCGCTGGTCACCTGGGTCGCCGGCCGGGCAACCGCCGCAGCGAAGTCCTCCGGGTCGACCGGGCTGTCGGCCTTCACCGGCACGGTGACGTGTTCGAGTACTTCTTCGACGCTCTTGCCGTCGTGCAGCGCCAGGAGCACGTCGGACGTGAGCTGCGGGGCGACCTCGGCGAGCCCGAGCAGCTCGTCCTCGTCAACGATCCGTCTGATCAGCGGAAGCAGGGCCGGAACCACACCGAGGTCGACCAGGTCCTGGTCGGTGAAGGCCTCGAACAACGGCCGTTCGACGTCCTTCTGGCCGCCCGGCTCCCCCCCCTGCGGTGTCGCCGACTCCCGGCGCCGGCTCTGGCCTGACCTGGGCGGGCCTGACCCGGGTGTGGGTCAGCTGCCGTTCCGCACGACTGGCTGTCCCTCCGTGAGCCGAGTGGACCATCGATCCTTGATGCGGGGTTCGTTGCGAGGTTCGTTGCGAGGTTCGCTACGAGATTCAATGTGAGGTTCGAGGCGAGATCGGATGCCTGCCATTCGGACACGGTCCGCACCAGCCAGCCTGCCGCCGCGTAGGCGGCGTCGCGTCCCGAGCCTTCGGGGTCGCCCGGCCCGGCCGCGGTGACGACCCCGATCCTGGCGGCCGGCCAGGCCAGCTCCGCCTGCCAGGCCGCGTCCCCGAGTTCGTACCCGACCTCCGGTACCGGCACATCCCGCGCCGCCAGCTCCCGCACCAGCTCGACCAGCCCCGGCTCCGTCGCGGTGATCAGCCTGAGYACCGCCTGCCACGCGGGCCCGACCGCCGCCGGCTGCTGCTGCTGCGCCGGGCCGGTTACCTCGACAGCCGCCCCGGGATGCGCACCGGACGACGTCCCGATCCAGACCGAGGTCTCGGCATCGAGCTGGACCGACCGACGCACCGACAGCGCACCCGATCCCGCCGCGACCCGGAGCAACGACGGGTCGAACTCGCCGAGGGCGCTCCGCGCGAGCTGGACGCCGTCGCCGCCCCCGGAGTCAAGGAACTGCAGATGAGCGCGTTTTCTCGGCGTTCGGCTTCTCGGCGTTCGGCGGCGCACGCTCGATATAGGGCACCTGACCTGCGGTGACGTCCGTCGAGGGCGCCCACAGCCGGATTYACTCCTCGTCGATTGAGCTCCCGGGTGCTTCGATGCGCGGGTCCGACTGCGTTCGGGGCCCGACTGCGTTCGGGGCCCGTCCGTTCAACAGCCCGCGGTCACGACTCAACGGCCCGCGGTTGTGACCGCTCGCTTGCCCGTGCACCCGACACCTCCCTGCTCCGAGGAGCCGACATGAAGATCCTGACCGCGACCGCGGCCACCCAGGGCCAACGCGACGACGACGGCGATGGTTCGCGACATCGCCGAGATGAGCCGGAGCTCCTACGCCGAGGCGCTACGGGCAGGCCTAGCCGCGCAGAGGTGGCACGCCGTCGGCTCCGAATCGCTGGCCGACGAGCTGACCCGGCTCGTCAACGGCTGGCCGGCAGGCGCCGTCGTGGAACGACGGCTGGACATCGTCACCGTGCGCGAGTGGACCATCCCGTAGTCAGCCTCAGCCCCACCGGTACCGTCATGCGGCCCGATCCGTGCCGGCCGGCCCGTGCCGGCCGGCTCGTGCCTGCCGGTCTTCCCGCCGCCGCCGTGACGGGGACCTGGCGCGCACAGCCGAGGCACAGCGGACGCACAGCGCGGGCAAAAACTGTCCCGCCATGGTGAAGGCGCAAGATCAGTCGATTTCAGGGAGAGCGCATGGCGGACTACCAGCGGGACGGCCGGAGGCCGACGTACGAGGGGCGTCCCCTGCCCCGGCCCGAGGAGGAGGCCGTCGACCAGGGACTGGGCTTCGACCTCGGCACGCTGCTGAGCCGGCGGCGGATGCTGACCTTTCTCGGCCTCGGTGCCGCGACGGCGGGCCTGACTGCCTGCGGAACAGGCGGGGCCGAAGCCTCGGGATCGTCCGGCTCCACCGCGTCGCCCAGCACGTCGTCATCCGCCTCGACCAGCGGGGCGTCCGGGGAGATCCCCCAGGAGACGGCTGGCCCCTACCCGGGCGACGGTTCCAACGGGCCGGACGTGCTCGAGCAGAGCGGCGTGGTCCGCAGCGACATCCGGTCCAGCTTCGGCGGAGCGACCGGCACCGCCGAGGGCGTTCCCATGACGCTGGAGCTGACCATCACCGATCTCGCCGACGGCGTCCCCTTCGCGGGAGTGGCCGTCTACGTGTGGCACTGTGACCGCGAAGGCCGCTACTCGATGTACACCAACGGCATCACCGACCAGAACTACCTGCGCGGCGTCCAGATCGCCGACAAGGCCGGGAAGGTACGCTTCACCAGCATCTTCCCGGCCTGCTACAGCGGACGCTGGCCACACATCCACTTCGAGGTCTACCCCGACCAGGCCAGCATCACCGACGCCACCAAAGCGATCGCCACGTCCCAGGTCGCCCTGCCGAAGAACGTCTGCGACCAGGTCTACGCGCAGCAGGGCTACAAGGCGTCGATCGCGAACCTGTCTCAGGCCAGTCTCGACAGCGACAACGTCTTCGGGGACGACGGTGGCGCCCGCCAGCTCGCCACCGTGACCGGCAACGTCACCAGCGGCTACACGGTCTCCCTCGCCGTCGGCGTCGACACCACGACCACCCCGTCCAGCGGCCAGCCCGCCGGTGCGCCCGGCGGCCAGCCACCGTCCGGCGGGCCCGGCGGGCGGCCGCCGGGTGCGCCGAGCTGACCCACACGACGCATCGGGAGGACACCCCGTCGTCACGGCCAACCCCCTCCGGTTCACGGAGTCGAACTCGACGATCCTGGTGGTCGAGAGGTCTCCGGGGACTCGGGGGGCTGGGGACTCGGGGGGCTGGACAGGTGCGTGGGTGCACAATGGCGCTCTCGACCTCGGGGCGACTCATGCATCGCGGGTTGGGGGAAATCATAGGTCGGGGAAATCGTGGGTTGGGGGAAGGAGAGCCGCGATGTCCGTGCCGGAGGTGCCAGCGCCGGACGAGCTGGTGATTAGCGTGGAGGCTCCGGAGCCCGTTCGGGACGACCTCGGCCTAGAGTTCACCATCGAGTCCGACGTGGATGTCGCCCATCCGCTCGTGACGATCGGTGATTCGCTCACCCATGGCTTCCAGAATCTGGCGGTCCGCAACACCGACCGGTCGTGGCCGGCTCTGCTGGCCGAGGCGATGGGGGTGACGCCGTTTCGCTATCCGGTCTATCCCGGGCCGGATGGCTGCGCCGGCCTCCCCCTCAACATGGAGGAGTTGCTGCGCCACGCGGACACCATTACCAAGGGCCGGCCGCTACCGGCGCACGCGCTACGCCTGATAGTCGCGCTGTACACCCAGGCGCGGGGGGTGCAACGCTACTGGGGCTTCGGCCCGGGCCGGCTCCCCGTCGAGCAGGCGGAATTCAACCACAATCTCGCAATCTACGGTTGGGATGTCCGCGACGCACYCTCGAAGAACGTCGGYTGGTGCCAGGAACAGCTGGCCGAGCACCCCGCCCGCCGGTCCTGGAATCCGCGCAGACTCCTGGTCCAGAACGACGGGCCGATCGCTGCCCTGCGTGCCCTGGCCGGCCCCGGCGACCCGGGTACCACCCAGCTGACGGCGGCGCGGCAGCTCGGTGCCGAGGGCGTCGGCACGCTCGTGGTCGCTCTCGGGGCTAACAACGCGCTGTCCAGCGTTCTGCGGCTGCGGCTGGTCTGGAGCGGAGACAACTTCGCCGACCTGAACGGGAAGAAGGCCTACACGGTATGGCGCCCCGCCCACTTCCAGCAGGAGTACGACCAGCTCGTCACCGAAATCGAAAAGGTGGGAGCCCGGCATGTCGTGCTGGTCACCGTCCCCCACGTCACCGTCGCACCGCTCGCCCGCGGGGTCGGCGACAAGCCGGAAGGCTCGCGATACTTCGCCCGCTACACCTACGCTTGGATCAGCGACGACCAGTTCGACACCGCCGACCCCTGCCTCACCGGGACGCAATGCCGGCAGATCGACAGCGCCATCGACATGTACAACCAGGTCATCATCGAACACGTCAGGGCGCACCGGCAGGCCGGTGACGACTGGCGGGTCTTCGACCTGTGCGCCCTGCTGGACCGGCTCGCCTACCGCCGCTATCTCGACGACCCGACCACCCGACCGAGCTGGTGGAACCGGTACGGCCCCTATCCGCTACCCCAGGCACTCCGCGAGCTGCACCCCCGGCCCGACACCCGATTCTTCCTCTCCGACGCCCGGGGTCGTACCCAGGGAGGTCTTATCGCGCTCGACGGCGTCCATCCCACCAGCATCGGCTACGGCATCATGGCCAGCGAAATGCTCGCGATCCTGGCCCGCGCGAACGTACCCGGAGCCGTGGGCGCCACCATCGACTTTGCTGATCTCCTGCGTCGGGACACCCTGGTCAGCAACCCGCCCGCCAGCCTCGGCGGCGACTTCCGCACCCTCGGCTGGCTACAGCACCGGCTCCAGCTGTTCGCCGCGCTCACCGAACTCTGGTAAAAACCGAACTCTGGTGAACTCAGCCTCTTTGCTCGTGGACCACGAATGCTATTCAGCCGATCATCCCACACGGCCCTGCTGGTTACCGCTCTTCCCAGGGGGGTCCGCCGGCGAGTAGGGCGGCACACCGCCAGATGAGCAAATATTGCCCTCCGAAAAATTGCCGTTCTGGCGGGAACGCTGTGCGTCGTGGCGTCGGTAGCGCAATGTGGGGACGTCGAGCAGTATTCCGGTGGCGAGGGCGGAGCCGGCAATGAGGGTCGCGGTGTCCTCGACACCGCGCAGCGCCGCCCATCCCCCGACGACGAGGAGCAGGTTTCGGCGCCACATCACCCCGGCCGGATGCACGGGTGGCAGGGTGCGGTCGGGTAAGGCGGACGCCCACGCGACGGCCAGCGCACCGCGGGCCAGCGGCCCGGCGGGCACTGCCAGCGGCGCGGTGCGCAGGGTGCCGTCAGCGTGCAGGTCGCGGGCATGGCCGACCGCGTAGCCTGCCGCGGGATGGGCGGCGAGCGCGCCGCTGAGGTCGGCGAGCGCGCCGGGTTCGAGCTCATCGTCGGCGTCGAGGTTCTGGACCAGCGGCGCGGTGCACGCGCCGAGGGCGATGTTGCGGGCGACCCCGAGGCCTTCCTGGGTGCCGTGCGCGGCGATCCGGACCCGGCCGTCGTCCGCCGCTCCGCAGGCGGTCAGCACGTCGAGGACCTCGTCGGGCGACCCGTMGAGGTGAACCCGCCACGTCCAGTGGGGATGGCTCTGYCGGTGCAGCGAGTCCCACGCCGCGGGCAGGTAACCCGCGTACTCGGCGTGTACCGCGGTGACCACATCGACCCGCATGTTCGCAGTATGTACCGATCCGCCCCGCAGCCGTGTGGTACATATCCGGAGAAGATCTGACGGAGGGGGCACATGGACGTCGCATCGATCAATGCGCGGCTCGGTCAGGYAGCCTCAGCCGACTCCCGCGAGTTGRACCGGGTCTGCGAGGACGTCGCCGCCGAACTGATCGACGCGAACATCGAACCTCCCTTCCGGGTCTCATCGGCGGACTTCGTCACCGACCCCTGGCTGATCTGCGCCGACCGGTACTGGCGCCGCAGGTTCCTGCGCGAGTCCACCGTCGAGGGCGGCGTTCTTGCGTAGTCGGGTGGTCCAGGTCACCGGGGCGGGTAGGGTGCGTAGCTCGTCGCCGGCGTAGGCGGCGTCGGCGACGGTGTGGATCGTATGTCCGGGCAGTGCGGTGGCCAGTTTCTCGACCATGCGGGCGGCCAGCCACAGCCGGGAGGCCGATGTGGTGTCCTTGCGGACCAGTCGGGCCATCACCGGCAGACAGATCTGCCGGTCGAGGCAGGGTAGGGTGACGATGATTCCGGCGAGGACCCAGTTGTTGCCGTAGCCGATCTGGCGGGTGTCGACGGCCGAGCCGTCGTGGAACCAGCTCGCGGCCCAGACCTTGGTGCCTCTGCGGTGGAACAGCGTGTCGTCGACCGCCACGGTCACCGGTGCCCCGGCGGGGATCAGGAGGCGCACCGCCAGCCGGGCCAGGGTCACCCCGAGCTCGTCGGCGGACCAGACCGCGGCGGAGAAGAACCGGTGCGCCCGGTCGTGCGGCCACACCCGCGACAGCCCGGCGCCGACGAGCATCCCGCACACCGTGCGCCGGCCCGTGGCCGCGAGCATCCCGGCCACCAGGGCGCGGAAAACCCGGAAGGTCGGCACGGTGAAGCACGGTCGGAAATCAGCCAGGAGAACGGCCAGGGAAAACGGTACAGTGACATCCGGGAGCATCGGCGTCCACTCATTCGAGCTGGTTTAGGAAGCGTCGATGCTCCCGCCATCAGCCCGTCGGGAAGCCTGCTTCCTCTACCGGCACGCCGCAGCCGTGCCACACCCGGACACAACTCGTCCCATCAATAGGTTAAATCAACTCGCCTCGCTAACCACCGCGAGACGATCAAGAAAACTGCGAAACTCTAGCCTCCAGGACCCGCAGATGTACGTGCTCCGGACGGGGCTGGAGCGGCTGCTGGCCGCCTACGAGCCCAATCCCGCGTTGATCATGGATGGCAGGTACGACATCCTGACCGCCAACCGCGGTGTCCAGGCACTGCTCGGGGACCTTCCAAAATTCCTGCTCGAACCGCCGATGAATGCCATAAGGATCACCCTTCACCCGGAAGGGCTAGCTCCCCGGATCCGTAACCTTTCCRAGTGGCGCGCACACCTGCTGGAGCGTATCGACCGACAGGTCACGCTACGGCCATCGAGTRAACTCAAGGAATTGTTCAACGAGGTCTCGGCGTACCCGGCGCCTGGTTCGGACGGAGACGGCCAGGCGCACGCCTCCCTCGGCGCGGAGCATTACCCGCTCGCGCTGCCACTGCAGATCCAGGCAGGCGAAACGATCCTGTCTCTCATCTCGACGGTCACCACGTTCAACACGCCTATGGACGTGACCGTCTCCGAACTGGCGGTAGAGACTTTCCTGCCAACCGATCCGGAGACGGCACAGGCGCTTCAGGTCGCCATGAAAGGCGCACCCGTGGTATGAGCCCCCAGGCCCGGAGAAAGACCCAGGCGAAAGTGCGTGCCGGCCGGGCATCCGTGGCACGGATGTCCGGTCGGCACGTCTCCACCGGGCCGTGCCCGGACCTCCGGGGTCAGGCTCCCGGAAGCCGGTCCAGGAAGCCGCTCACCGAGCTGATTCGTCCGTCCTCGGCGAGAGTGATCACATCAAAGCCGGCCGCCGGAGCCGAGCCATCGGCCTTCGAGACCAGTTCCCAGGAGAAACGAGCGATGTTGTGGTGCCCGTCAGGGGAGCCGGCGAGCCTGAACTCGAAACCGGGGAACTGCTCGTGCGCTCCGCTGATCGCGGCGGCGATGCCGTCGTGCCCGCTGACGTCGGCCAGCGGGTCGGTGTAGGTGCCTTCTTCTGTGAACGCGGCGGCGACCGCGTCCTTCAAGTCCTCGGGAGTGGCGGYGTTCCAGGCGGCGAAGTACCGCTGGACAGCGTCGTTGTACGAAGTCAACTCAGTACCCTTTCAAAATCGTGCTGGATGGTGTTCGGAGTCACACCCGACTGCGACGCAGGGCGGCGAACTGCAGCACGGCGAGACCGCCGACCGTCGCCGCCTGCAGCGGAATCCAGACCTGCCCGGCGATGCTGGGATCGTCGAACCAGAACAACAACGCGACGATGCTGAGCACCGCCCAGGCGAGATTGGCCTCGATCACCGCGTTGACGGCCAGTACCGATGGCYGCGGCCTRCTGGCGAGYCAACCGACAGCCAGGCCGTAGAGGAGCAGGAAAGCGCCCAGAGCGAGCAGCAGATCGCCGCTGACGTCGAACAGCCGCCCCAACGGCCCCGACGCCACCAGATAGGCGATTCCGTTCACCGTGGTGACGACGGCGTCGAGGGCGAGGAAACGCTGTAGCCAGGTGGCCCCGTCCGTCC
>NZ_MRUJ01000256.1:0-14121 GCF_002099325.1 Frankia sp. KB5
ATTATACCAGCGTGGCCGGTATAACCGTTGCGGTCCGTGCCGGATTCCCCTGTCGCCTGAAGGCGACAGTCCCCTCCGGAGGTCATTGATGGGTGCTCAGACTACCTACTCGCTGCGTCACGCCTGCCTGTCCGGCTGGYTGGCGGCGGGTGTCCCGCCGACGCGGGTCGCTCAGTGGGCGGGCCACACGGTTCAGATGCTGCTGACGATCTACGCCCAGTGCATCGACGGGGACGAGGAGATTTGCCGGGCCCGTATCGCGGCTGCCCTGTCGGCCGACAGCGCATGATCCTTCGGGCACGTCTCAGACACAGACCGCCGCCGGTCACCGCCGCTGATCGCACGTCTTGAAAGGATGCGAAAATGCCCTCCCACCAGCGGAGACACGCCCTCACCAGCAATAAGTTTGCTATCCCAAAAAATCCTCGATCGCTTTATGCATTTCCCAGACCAGGATCTCAGCGGGAGCCGAGGCGCTGACCCRCTGACCGCCGGTTGCGGTGAACCGGACCGCGTCCCCGGCGCGCAGCACACCCGTCCCCTCCAGCGTCACCTCGCCCTGCGTCACGAACAGGTGCAGGTAGGGAGCCTCGGGAAGCGTGACGTCCCGACCAGGGCTGAGCCGGGCGGCGCACAGGGCCGCGAACCGGTTTCTGATCGTGATCGCGCTCTGCCCGCGGTGCCTGGCCATCCCGGACGCTACCGGTACCAGGCCGCCGCGTAGCAGCTCGTCGTCGATCTCCAGCTGCTCGTAGCCGGGGTCGATGCCCCGACGGTCCGGCGCGACCCACATCTGGACGAAATGCACCGGCTCGTCATGCGGCTCCCCGCCGCCGTCGAGACGCCAGGAGTCGTTCTTCTCCGAGTGCAGGATCCCGCGACCGGCGCTCATCCGCTGCGCGAGTCCCGGGTAGATGACGCCGGAGTGGCCGGTGGAGTCCTGGTGCACGAGCGATCCGCGCARGACCCAGGTGACGATCTCCATGTCCCGGTGCGGATGGGTCTCGAACCCGGTCCCGGCAGCGACCGTGTCGTCGTTGTTCACCAGCAGCAGACCGTGGTGGGTATTTGACGGATCGTAGTGATGGCCGAACGAGAAGGAGTGGTGGGAGTCGAGCCAGCCGACGCGCGTCGCCGCTCTGTCGTCCGCCCGGCGAATGTCGATCCGGGGCTGTGGGCGCGGGCCCGCGGAGGAGGGTGTGGCGGAAGACGGGCCCGCGGTAGAAAGGGTGGCGGCCGGTGGGRCCGCGGCCGGTGGGGTGGACGACCCAGGGGAGGACGGCGTGGCGCTCATGGTGAACCCTCCTTCACGGTAGGCAGGACAATGCCTGCGCAGTCCAGCGTCGTCGGGGCCACGGACATTCCACGGCCCGCGTCCCGCCCAGGCAGATGACCCGCCGGCTAGAGCAACGGAATCACATAAATAGGCATATAATCTGTCGATTTTGGTGGCCGGATGGTGCGACCATGCGTTCCACGCTGCGGCGGATACCGCTGTCAGATCTTGCTAGCATGTTGCGCATGTCGCGCACGATCACGCTCCGGCTCTCGGACGAGGCCTACGAGGCGGTCAAGCGGTACGCCGAGGCCGAGCACACCTCGATGAACGCCTGGGTCGAGGGCGTGCTTGACGCCGAGGACATGCGTCGGCGCTGYGCCGCGCACGGGGCCTGGGTGCGGGCCGACCCGGCGGTGGCCGGCGCGGCCCTCGCCTTCGGGGAGGCCAACCAGCGGGCTCTCGCGGTGTCGGGGCTGCCCAATCTCGCCGACGCCGCCGGGTGAGGCCACCGCGGCGCGGTGAGATCTGGACCGCGGGCATCGGGCCGGCGCCGCAGGCGGTGCTGATCCTCAGCTCCACGGTCTACAACGAGATCGCCGACGAGCCGACCGTGCTGGTCGCCCTGGTCGTGGAGCACGCCACCGACGAGGGGTTCTGCGTCGACCTGGGGGAGGGGCAGTGGGCCGTGATGGGCCTGGTCACGTTCGTGGCCAAGGCCGCCCTGGGTGAATGCCTGCGCCGGGTCGACGCCCAGACGCTCACCACCGCCAACACCATGTTGTTCAAGATCTTGGCCACGCCCGAACGTTGACCTTACGGCAACGGCCCGAACTGGTCGAAGGCGAAAGCAGCGGTGGGGCAAGCGGCGGGTCACTTCCTCGATGCGCTCCAGCCCGGCGTCGGCGTCCGGCTTGGATGTCGGCCGACGTCATCGCCGCCGCGATCAATCCGTTCACGGCTACCATCCCCCAGGCGGAGGCGCAGTCTCCTCCCGGATGATTGCCTTCAGCGTCGCGTGGACGGCGGATGGATCGGTGAGGCGTGCGGCTAGCGTCTCGATCGCGAGTTCGAGGGGAATCGCCGCGGAGAACTTGAGCCCATCGGCAGCCTCGACATCGATGGCCGGAAGAGCGTCAACGAGGTCGTCACGTCGAACATCGAGCATTGTCCGTAGCGCGGCGGAGTTGACGTGCGGGCGAAGCCGCAGCCTGAGATCGCCGACCGGCGCGTCAGCGTCAACCAGCTCGCCGAGCCCCGAGGCGAGGGCCGAATTGGCCGCGAACCCGGCAAATGTCCACCAGATCGGCCGCTTCTCGGGGTCGCGGGTGAGGTAGGTGCGTTCGCCCGGCTCGTCACTGACACTGGCACTGACAAAGGAATGCTGCGCGCGGAGCTTGTCCAACGCGTCGGCGGCCCGCCGGGATATCTCGATGCCGGCCGTTTGCCCGGCGAGGACGTCGAGGTGAGCCTGGGCGAGCGGATAGGACATGACCCGGGCCCCGCCGTTCCACCGGGACCGGCCTGGGTAGCGGCTCGGTTCGACCTGGACTCGTCTTCTCCGCCAGTCGACATGATTCACCTTCCAGGCACGACCGCCGAGAAGAACCACCCGCGGTCCGTGCTCCGGTCGAGCCGCGAGCGCGATCGGTGGCAGCTGGCCGAGCAGGCTACGTCCCCACCAGACCTGCACCATCGATTCGCCGGCGAAGGTTGACGTGAGGTCGAGGAAGTAGCGTCGCCCGTATTCCTTCTCCGCCCGCGGGCCGATCGATACCAGCCCGTCGGTGTGCACGACAAACCCGGAGCTGGCCAGATGCGCCAGTACGTCGACCGCGCCCGGAGTCCGGGCAAGCCCGCCGAGCCACTGCCAGACGTCGCGGTCGACGAGGCGGCCTTCCTGCAGGGCCAGTCCGAGGATCTGCTGGGCGACGATGTGACGGGGAAGCACGGGCGGGACGACCGGCTCGACGTATCCGCGTTGCCACAGCAGCGTGATAGCCGCCGCGAGCCACAGAGAGTTCTGCGACGTTGCCAGGAACAGCGTGTTGCGTCGGGTCCCGGGGCGCCGCCCGGTCCGCCCGAGGCGTTGCAGGAAGGAGATCACCGTGGCGGGGGCGCCGATCTGGATGACGCGGTCCAGGTCACCGACGTCGATCCCCAGCTCCAAGGTGGAAGTGGCGACGATGACGCAGTTGGTGGATGTCGCGAAGGCGGCCTCGGCCTGCCGCCGGTCATCCCGTGACAGGGACGAGTGGGATACATACGTCCRTACCCCGAGGTCACGCAGCGCAACCGTCAACTCCTCGACCTGGCTGCGGGAATCGCAGAAGACCAGCCTCTTCATCCCCTGATGAAGGCGGGCGACCACGAGGGCGGCGTTACGCAGGGAGCCCACGTAGTCGATCCCGACCTCCGTGGTGGCTGTCGCGTCCGTGGTGGCCGTCACGTCCGTGGTGGCCGTCACGTCACTCGGCCGGACGACCGCGCGCGGCCGGGCGGATCCGTCCGCGAGCCAGTCGAGCAGTACGTCCGGGTTCCCGACAGTTGCGGACAAACCAATCCGCTGTACCGGCCGGTTGGCGAGCCCGCGTAACCGGGCCAACACCCCCAGCAGATGCCAACCGCGGTCGTCACCGGCGAAGGCGTGGACCTCGTCGACGACAACCGTCCGCAGGCCGGCGAAGAGCCATCGATGATCGACGCGCGCGGAGACGAGCATCGCCTCGATCGACTCCGGGGTGGTCAGCAGAAGATCCGGCGGATCCACGGCCAGCCGCCCGCGCACCGAGTCGGCGACATCTCCATGCCAGACGGCGGCCCGCCGGCCGAGCCATTCGCACATCGCGGCCAGCCGCGGTTCGAGGTTGTTCAGCAACGCCCGCAGCGGACACACATACAGCACCGACAGCCCGCGCCATTTCTCCCCGGCCATCCGGGACAGCAGGGGCAGCGCCACCGCCTCGGTTTTCCCACCGGCGGTCGGTGCCAGCAGCAGCACGTCATGCCCGTCGAGGACCGGACGTATCGCCGCCTCCTGCAACGGGCGCAGGGCAGGCCACCGCAGACTGTTGACGACGTGATACTGGACGGCCGGGTCGAGGGCGGCGAAGCCCGGGGCCCCGGAAGCCCCCGGGGCCCCGGAAGCCCCCGAGGCCCCGGAAGCCCCCGAGGCCCCGGACGTCCGGGAGATCACAGCGGTAGGTCGATGTCGTCGACCGATGCCGCCGGGGGCGGTTGTGGCGGGCTGGGCATCGCCGCACGTTCGGTGTCGGTGAGCTCGGTGGCGGACAGCCGCGGGACGTACGCACGCCGGGGATCGAAGGCGGGATGCTGGTCGACGCGGTCGAGCACATCGACGAGTTTCTTCACGAAGATGCGGGGCGCGACGCCTACTCGCCCGCCGAACTGCCCGACCACGGCCTGCGCGAACTCGGCCAGGTAGCCTTCGTCCACTGCCGTGGCGAACCGCTCCGGATCACCATGGCCGGAGCTGTACAGCTCCCGGATCCGGCCGCCGAGCTCCAGCAGGGAATCCCGGTTGAACCCGGGCAGTCGCAGCTGCACCGCCCGAGGGTTATCGAAAGCTTGATCCGGGAGGAAGTCGACGTGGAGCCGCTGCGCGAGCGGGGCGAGCCGTTGCGCTCCCTGCGGTCCGTCGAAGAACGCGGGAGTGCCGGTGATGACGAGCATCAGCCCGGGGAATCGCCCAGCGTCCACGTCGTCGATGAGCTGGYGCAGCGCGTTGAGCGCCTTGTCACGCATGTCGCCCCGGACCCGCTGCAGCGTCTCGACCTCGTCGAGGACGACCACGAGACCGGCATGGCCGCTGTCGGTGAGCACCGCGAGCAGCCCCTGCAGGAAGCCGAGCGCTCCGTCGTGATCGAGGTCGCCCCGGACACCGCCGGCCCGTTTCACCGCCGCCGCCACGTGCGGTTGCCCGCCCAGCCAAGCGATCAGTCCCTCCGCGGCCGCGGTTTCGCCGGCCGCGGTCGCCCGCCGGTACGCCCGTAGGGCGGCTGAGAAGGACGGCGCGACCCGCCCGACGGCGGCCAGCCGCTGTTCCAGCAACTCGTCGACCCGGCGCGCCAGCTCATTCTCGACGACCTCGCCGCCGGCGAGAACGTCCTCCTCCAGCGCGAAGAACCAGGAATCGACGATGGGACRCAGCGCGCTCGGCGCGAATTCGGCGGTCGCGAGCCGTTCGGCGAGCCGGCGGTAGACCGTTTCGAGCCGGTGCAGCGGGGTCTCGTTCTCGGAGATCGCGATCTCGGCGGTGGCGAACCCCCGGGCCTTGGCCCGCTCGGCGAGCCAGCGGGTGAAGAACGTCTTTCCCGCGCCGTAATCGCCGCGGATCGCCCGGAACGTCGCCTGTCCGCCGGCGAGCCGGTCGAGATCCTCCTCGATCGCCGTGGTGAAGCGGTCAAGACCGACCGCGAGCACATCCAGGCCCTGCCGCGGCACGGTTCCGCGCCGAAGCGCGTCGATCACCTCCCGTCGGCGTTGTTCGGAGATGGTCACGTCAGACCGGCCTGCGTCGCCAGCAACGCGGCGTTCAGCCGCACGGTGTCACCATCGATCCGCAGCACCTCGTAGCCGTCGATGTTCAGCACCCGCTGCGCCGCGGCGAGGTGGCTGGCGATCCGCGCGTCCGGCACGTCGAGCGCGCGGGCGACCGTGGCCCGCGTGGCGGCGCCGCCACGGGCGTCGAGCGCCCGCAGGAGCACCCCGAGCCGGTCCGCGGGCATGGCCCCGCGACGCATCCGGGCGAGCCGAGCCCGCATCACCTCGGTATCGAGCACGCGATCCACCCACGGTTGCGGCGTCACCTCGGACTCGTCGAACAGACCGAGGTCCGGCTGTGCGGCCGAGCCGGCACGTCCGGCCCGCGTGGTGCCCGTGGCCGGCGTGGTGCCCGTGGCCATCGGCTCCACCCACCAGGGAGGCGCGGCATGGTGCAAGGGAGTCCAACCGGGCAGGTCGAGGTCGACCCGACGCAGCAGCGCCAACGGGATCACGATCTCCTGGGCACTGGCGCCGCCGTGGTAGCCGTTGCGCAGGGCCGTATAACGTAGCCGTTCGTTCCAGGCGGCGACGATCCGGCCGCCGCCCAGCAGCACCCGCGGGCCGATGAGCGTGACCTCGTCCTCGTCGGGCGGGCGCGCCGATGATCGCCACCGCGCGCCGCCGCTGTCGTCGGAAACCAGCYGGGAGCCGCGTTCATGGACGTGGCCGTGGTCGCTGACCAGCAGGACGGCCCGGCCCGATCCGTCCGCGGTGGCCAGCAGGTCGAGCAGCCGATCGACCGAGCTGGCGGTCCAGGGGGTGCGCCCACCCTTGTCCAGGGTGTCGTCGACGGTGTTCACAACGATGCCGACCACGGGGGCGTCGCCCCTGATCGCGTCCGCGACGCGCGGCTCAAGCACCTCGCCGGCACCGGCCGCGGCGAGGTCGCCCTTGTGGAACAGCGGCCAGCCCCGCTCGGCGAAGGATGCCTTCTCCTGGCTTTGCGTGCCGTCCACGAGCCGCCCGCACAGCAGGCTCGTCCGCGAGGTCCGGGTGACCGACGGCAGGGTGGCCAGCACCGGTCGGGCCGGGGTGAGGGTGTGTTCTACCCAGCCCCGGGTCGACAGGTCGGCGAGCAGCTCCCGCGCCACCCCGGTGGACATCCCGTCCAGTACGAGCAGCAGCAGCCGGCATCGGCCGGCCAGCGGCACCACGATCTGGTCGAGCACGTCCTCCACCGGCAGCAGCTCGCCCAGCGTCGACCCGGTGCGGGTGTGGTCGGCGAGCAGATTCGCGAACCGCCGTTCGTGTTCGCGGCGACGGGCGTCGACCGTCGTGCACAGTGTCCGGTAGGCTGCGGCGACCACCTGATCGACGTCGCCCTCCCACACCCGCGCCCGGGCCAGGTCGACCCATGCGTCCTGGTCCTGCTGCCGACGGGACGCCTCGGCAAGGCTCGGCGCCGGTGGTCGGGCGGACGCGGCCTCCTGGGCCAGCCAGCGCAGCAGCCGAACGGCCATCTCGGCGCGACTCACCCGCTCGGCATGGTCGGCGGCCAGCGCGTGCGCGTTCAGCCGCGCCACCTCATGTTCGACCGGCCCCAGATCCTCGGCGCGTAGCCGCCGCTTGCGCAGCACCGCGGCGACCTGCGAGCCAATGTGCCGCAGGCGCTGGGTGAGACCGGATTCGAGGACGGCGCTGGGATAAGACAGCTCGGCGGCGCCCTGCCCGGCCAGGATCTCCTCGGCGCGTCGCAGGATTCCGCCAGCCACGGYCCGCCCCTCCTGGCCGAGCAGCCGCTGAACCAGCCCTTCAGCCGCGCGTCCCCATTCCGCGGCGACGGACGGGGCGAGAGCGCCGTCGACCACCCGCGTCTCCAGCATGGTGCGCGGCACCTGCGCCGTGTCCCGGACCTCGGGATGGCTGAGAGCCGCGAGCACCAGTCCGACGGCGACGGCGTCGGGACCGTAGGGCCCGGCGAAGCACCGGAGAACGGCGGCCACCACGTCGCCTCGACCGCCGCGGCCGGCAAGCCATCCGCTCATGCCGGTACGCACCGCCGGGTCCAACGCGCGCCACCGCGCGAGGTGTTCGGCGTCGAGGCTCCATCGCAGCAGGCCCGCGAGGTCGAGGTCGAGCGGGGTGAGCCCGGCCTGGGTCTCGGCGAGTGTGGCCAATGCCGTGGCCCGGTCCAGGTAGCCGTTGCGCGCGGCGGGATACCCGTCCGGCGGGGGGGTGGCGAGCAGCGCGTTCACCGCCCACTGCTCGTCGACGAGGGCCGGATCGATGCCGTGTGCCCGAAACAGGCTGGTGAGCTGCTGCCAGCGATCAAGCGGCAGGATCTTCTGACCGGCGAGCCGGGCAGTGATGCTCGTCCCCAGCTCGCCGGTTTCGTACTCGGTGAGCAGGACGAGTACCTCCCCGGCAGGGAGATCGTCGACCTGTTGCAGCTCGTCGCGGATCGCGAGGGTGGACACGCATGGCCGGACCACCACGCCGCGGCCACCGGGCAGTTCCAGGCGTTCGTCGTGCGGCCACACCGGCGCCGCGGCCAGGGCGACGACGCGCGCCTTCTCGTCTCGGCGGAGCACCTCGGCCACCTTCGCCCGGACCAGGACCGGCGCGGCTACCACGGTCACCGCACGGCCTGCCAGGTGACTTTGATCCGCCAGCCCTGGGCGGTGAGCGCCGCGAGCGTGGACGTGAACTCGGCAACCGAGTCCTGATCGACCTCGCGGGCGCCGCTGGTTGCCACGCCGCCCGGTGTCGCCACGCCCGGTGTGGCCACGCCCGGCGGGTTGATGGTGCCGGTTCTGCTCGCTGGGCGGGAGACCCGTCGGCTCCATTCCAGCAGCAACCCGCGAGCCTTCCTGTCCGCCTTGGTGAGCGCCGGCTGGAGGTGCTGGACGTACTCGTTGGCCGCCCAGACCGCGGCGAGCTCGGTCACCAACGCGGCTGCCTCCGCGCCCCGCGGATGCTCGGGTCCCCAGTCGGCCACGGTGGTGAAGATGTTCCAGTCCACCTCCCGGATGGCCGCGTCGAGATCGGYGGCGGTGGTCAGGCTCCGACCGGTGTGCAGCGGGACCGCGGGGAGGTCGAAGGCGGCGAGCCGCTCGACCAGGGCCAGATTGTCGGTGATGGTCGCCAGGTCCGCACAGAGACGCAGCGCGCCCTGGGCGATCCGGACTCGTTCCGTCGCCGGGTCGGTGCCGTCCCGGAGCACGGTCGGTCCTCGGCGGATGAGGGCCGCGTGCAGCGCGCGAACCTTCGGAAGCCGGTCCGCGACGGCTGATCGTACCCGAGTGGCCAGCAAGGCGACGTTGCGCGCGGTACACAGTTCGGTGATGTCAGTGATCAGGAAGAGGGCGTGCGCCCGGCTGCGGGCCTCCTCCCAGGTGTCCCGATCGGGTAGCGGCTCGGCGACAACGCGCGCGTCCGCGGGCAGCGGGCGCGGGATGCTCACGTCGAGCGGCCGGCCGTGGAGGATGCCGCGGTTGGTCTGCTCGGCGAAGACCAGCACAACAAGGTCCGCGATCTCCTGGGGCAGACCCATCCGCTTCGGCTCGTCCAGCCAGGCACGCAGGTCTCCGACCGTGACCGGCCGGCCCGCCGCCTCGGCCTCGATGATCTTTCGGCCGAGGTGCCGTTCCCAGTGGTGGCCGAGGACGAAGTACTGGTCGCTCTGCTCGCCGAGCCCCAGCGGGTTGGCCACCTTCCGCATGACGGGCCGCTCGCTGGATTCGACCATGATCCGGTGCTCGGGATGTTCGATGGCCCGGCGCACCTGGGCGTGCACTTTTGCCAGGTCACCCGGGCGCACCTCGCCGTCGAAGTGGGGGTGGGCCGGGAACTCCCAGCTCAGTGCCTGGTCGAGCAGGTTTTCGAAGGCGGGGCGCAGGGCGGCACCGGCGGGGACCCGGGGCGTGAATCCCGGTTCGAGGCTGACGAACATGTCGATCCCGCCGTGCGCGGGATCGACGACCGTCTCGTCCGGGGTGACGAGGCCATAGGCTTGCAGCAGCGCGTTCGTCAGTTGGCTGCGCAGCTGGTCGAGCTGCGCGGTCAACTGCTGGTGGGCGATAGCCCGGTCATTGTCGGACAGGTGCCCGGCGAGTTGGTCGAAGCTCGGCCCGACGGCGTATTCCAGCCGCAGGTAGCGGCCCAGGCTCCATTGGGTGTGTGCGGTGAAGTGCCGCGGGACCCAGCAGAGGGTGCGCGCTGGGAGCGCGTCCCGCAGCCGCGAGACCCGGTCGAGGGCCTCGGCCGGGGAGTGGTCGTCCGGATCGAAGGGGACGTCGAGGGCGAGCCGCCAGCCGTTGTGGGTGGGCGTGAACATGCTGTCGCCCACGTCACCGGGGTCGCGAAGATAGCCGTAGATGAGCTCGACGTTGCGTTTGGTGCCGCGCCAGGTGGCGGTGACGATCGTCGCGCGGTCGATACCCTCCGGTTTCGTGGCGCCGAGCGCGTCGAACAGCAGCGTTCGCACGGTCAGCCGGCGGTCGCCGGGCGAGTCGGCCCCCTTGGCGTTCTCCAGAATGCCCTCGATGTCGACGCCTTCGAGCCGCACCGACAGGAGCGGGCTTGCGTCGTCCCCGCTGACCTGCACCGCGCCGAGCCGGGCCGCCCATTTGCGGACGACCTGGGTGACCGCGCCCGTCTCCTGACCCGGCACCATCGACCGGATGTACCCGTGGTTGAGGGCCACGATCCGGCGGGCGGTGAGATCCCGCATCGACGGGACCTCGGGGAGCAGGGCGGCGAGCACCAGGGTCTTGGCGATCCGGTCGTCCATGTGCACGGCGTGTTTCGGGGCCACCCCGGTGACGGTTTCCTCGGTCAGCCCGTGGCTTTCCAGGATGAGCCGACGGATCTCGCCGTAGACCTTCTGCGCGTTGCGCCACAGTCCGCCGAGCTCGCCGCTGATCGGCGACGCATCCGTGATGAGCGCGTCGAACAGGTCGGAGACGGGGACGAGCTGGCCGAGCTGCAGGGTGTCCCGCTGGTCAACGAGTAGCTGCTGCATGACCCGCAGCGCGGTCCGCTCCCGCTGGAGGAACCCGGACAGCGCGACGAGCGTCTCGACGAATGCCGGGCTGAACGGATAGGTCAGCCGGAACGCGGCCCGGTCGGCGTGGGCGGTCATCAGCGCGGCCCGGATGTCCGCTCGGACCCGGTCCATCGCGGCGAACGAGGTGTCGATCTGTGCCCGGGTGGCATCGCTGCGCGGCCGCAGGACCCGCTTCGACATGATGAGCGGCAGGTTGTTGTCGGAGAGCTTGATCGAGYCGAACCGACCCTCCCACCACTTGAGACTGTCGGCGAAGGCAAGATGTTCGGTGCCGGGCAGGTTGGTGCCGACGAGCTCGCGCAGGTCCCGCTGGCGGGCGACGAAACTGATGATCGGCACCGGTCGGTCGGCGTTGGCCGCCTCGACGAGCTTGGCGACCTTGGGAGCCTCGTTCGCCACCCAGGCGTGATCGGCCATCCTGGTGGCGAACCACAGGATGAGCTCGTCGAGGAAGAGGATCAGCCCGTCGTAGCCGAGGCCGGCGGCATGCTGGCTGATCGCGGCCAGGCCGTCGTCGATGTTGACGTAGCCGGTGGCGGCGCCCCGGGCGAGCTCGGCGAACCCGACCAGCGCCTTCTCCAGGGTGCCGACCAGGTCGCGGCGCTCCTGCGCGGCGGGAGCGGCGGTCAGTGCCTGCTCGAACCGGTCGGCGTCCCAGGCCCCGTGGTTCAACGTGCCCCAGCGCGGGTCGGCAGCCGAGCTCCGGTCGCCGCCGCCGAGCAGGCCGAAGAACGCCTGGTCGCCGAGTTGGCCGCGCAACGCCACYGCGGTGTCGAGCAGCGGCTTGTCGATGAGGACGGCGGGCAGCGGCGCGTCCGGGTGCAGCGCGCGGACGTGCGCCAGGTAGYCGCCGAGGACCGCCTCCTCCAGCGACGTCTTGCCGACGAGATGATACGGCACGACGAGGAACTGCTTGCCGATGACGTCACCGTCGAATGCGGTGATGACAGGGGCGAGCTCGCCGATCGCCCGGGCCCCGGGGTGGTTCCGCGCCAGCGCGCCGAGCACAGCCATGAAGTGGCTCTTGCCGGACCCGAACGAGCCGTCGAGGTAGGCGGCCTTGCTACTGCCGTCGGTGAGCGCGCTCTTGATCAGACCCAGCGCCTCCCCGAACCGGATGGCCAGCTCGGGGGTGACGACATACTCGCGCAGGGTGCGATCGATCTGGGTCACGCCGCGGGACAGGTCGAGGACGAAGTCCCCCGGGTACACGGCCTCGGGGATGTCGAGGAGTTCCGAGATCAGGGTCATGACCGGGCCGCCTTCGCCGGAGTCGTGGCGGGCTTATTCGCCGGCTTCTTCGCCRGCTTCTTCACCGTGGTTCTCGTCTTCCTGGCCGCGGGGAGCCAGCCGGTGAGATCGTCACGGGTCAGCCCGAGCTGGCGCACCTGCTCGTCGAGGAAGCCGGTGTAGGCGTCCGCGGGCCGAATACCGAACTCCGGGTCCAGTTCCGAATGCCATTGCGCGACCCACGGCAGGAGTTCCAGCAGCCCGGCGAGCAACGGCTTGGTTTTCTCGGCGTCCCAGGCGTCGACCTCGCGCCGATCGGCGATATAGGTGGCCAGCGCCTGCGCCTGCTGGAGATGATCCCAGCCGGCCCAGCCCAGCAGCAGGGTCCCGTCCCGGGAAGCATCCGGGTACGAGATGAACCGCTCCTTGGGCACGTCCAGCTTCCCGCGGCTGCGCCAGTAGGACGTCTCGCGGAAGTCGGTCTGTTTGTACTTCGGCGGCACCTTGATGTCGATGATTTTACGCGGTGGGGCCGGTGGCAGCGGCTCGTCGGACTCCTTACGCCGCTCCTCCTCGGCCCGGATCCGCTCGTCCTCGGCATCCTGCTCCCGCTGGAGATCCCAGGTGCGTTCCCACTGCGCCCGGACCCGCAGCCCCATGTCGGTGTACCGCCAGGCGGCGAGGAACGGTACATGCTCGTCGCGCACGAGATCGGCGACCACGTCACCAAGAGCGGTGTCGCGGGCGTAGAGCCTGGCGACGGCGGTGAACTCGGCGTCGGTCCGCAGCTCGTCGGCGAGCTGGGCGACGGTGCGCGGGGTCGGTTCCGGTCGGTGCCACAGTTCGCGGGCCTCCAGCCGGTCGARCAGCCAGGCGCGCAACGCCTCGGCCTCCATCTCCGCCCACGGCCGGCTCGCCCAGCGCCGCTTGCATTCCGGCCGCTCGATGAGGTGAAGGTACGGATCATCGTCGATCTTCGCCAGCCGCCGCTCGACGAGGGCCCGGTAGTCCTGCGGCCAGTGCGCGGGCAGCTGGATGATCGGCGTCGAGCGGTGCCGGGTGAACCATTCCGTCTCGGTCTCGCCGGCATCGTGCTGCCGCGCCAGCACGATCTCGAACGCCCGTTCGCCAAGCGCCAGCGGCGGCTTCGTCACACTCGAACCGATCAACCCGTCCGCGTCGTCGCCGAGCAGCCCGTAGAGACCGTAGACCTCCCAGTCCAGCTCCTCCTGCGCCGAGATCATCTCCGCCCGGATCCGCTCCCACTCCGCCCGCGCGTGCACGAGTGCCTCCCGGGTCGGAACAGCGTCCCTGGCCACCGCGGCCGGCGCGACCCGCTGGAGCTCCTGAGCCAACCCGTCCAGCCGCGTCGCCAACACCAGTGGCGCCCCGTCCGGCAGCGGAAACTCCTTCAGCTTGGTCCCGGTGAACTCGTAGAAGTGTTCCCAGTCGTCACTGGTGAAGCCTCCTCCCTGGCCACGGATTCCTTTGTCGTGGCTCACCTGCTTGAGCCAGAAGCACGCCGCCGACGAGTTCAGCACCCCGACCAGCCGCAGATGTTTCTCCTCCGTGGCTCCCTCGGGCAGCTTGAGAACGGTTGCGGTACGATTGAATATCTTGCCGCCTCGGTCGAGTGTGAAGTGGTTGTGGGTCGAGACGAACGGAAAGGCGATCGCCAGCGGGGTGTGCAGTCGGTTTGCATATATTTCTAAATATGCATACCATGGTCGATCGTTTTCGGCAAGACTTCTACCGAATATTGTGCGAGCAGACAGGATTGTTCGGTTTGGCCAGAGGAGATTTTGTACAACTTCCTGATCTTTTAAAAGGGGGATTCCTTTGGTTATGTCGGCATACGGATTAATTGCAATGGGAGGTTGTTCGATCGTGTAGTCACGTACTAGCTCGCCGAAAACATGGGGGACCATGTTGTCCTGAAACCTGGTCACCGCCGGAGAACTATGGGCAAGTATCCAAGCGTCATCTTCGCCGAGCTGGACGGTGCGTCCGATGTCAACTCCGAGATTACTAAGGGGAATGA
>NZ_MRUJ01000257.1:0-13925 GCF_002099325.1 Frankia sp. KB5
GTCAGCACCATCGCCACGATCAACCCCTCCCTACCCGCCATACCTAGCCTAGACTGACGATGACCTCTGTCTCACATCATCTTGGCAGGTAGGGGCCGTGCCGAAGGACGACTGGGACGGCAGTCTCGTTGCTGCCTACAACCGGCTGTTGGGCAGCCCCGACGAGGCGATAAGAATCACCGCGGCGCGGGCCTGGTGCGCCTGGGAAGACGCCGTCATCGCGCACGAAGCGCTTGGGGCGCCAGGCCAGTACAGCAGCAAACCCGACGATGCGCTCGTGGCCTTCGTCCGCATCTGCACGCACTACTTTGCAAACAACGCCTGGCTGGAGGACGGGCAGTTGCTACGCGACGCTCACCGGCTGGCCGGGATTCCCTCGGTGTTGATCCACGGCCGACTTGACCTTGCCAGCCCGCTCAAGACCGCCTGGGATCTCGCCAAGGCATGGCCCGACGCGGAACTGAAGATCATCGACAATGCAGGCCACACGGGCAGCCCCGCGACCCAGAACGCCATCATCGAGGCGACCGAACGGTTCAGCACGAACGGACACTGACCCGAGGAGGTGGCCCGTGACGGTTCACCGACCCCTACCTTGGCGAGGGTGCTGCGACCAGATCTATTACCCGGTCTTGGAAGCGACTGTGGGTCGTCCGTACGCCCTTTACGTCCATGGGAACAGCGACACGACCGGCGCGGTCCGTGGCGTCGAGGCGATCGCGACCGGGCTGAAGTGGAAGCGCCTGCGCGAGCCCCTGTCGATCGTCGGTGAGGCGGATGCCGGGGCACGAGAGGCCTGCTCGGAGTTGGGGGCACGGTCGCCGCCAGCCTGATGCCGTAGCTGACCGGCCTGGTCGAGCGTTCCGTTTCAGCCGCGGGTGGTCGTGAGGAGCGACGGGGCAGTGGTCAGGGCCGGTGCTTGACTGTCGTGGTGGAGTGGGTGCTCCGGTGGGTATCGGTAGGGTGTTGTCATGTCGTGTTCGTCCCCGCCTCATGACGCGGTGTGCCGCCGGATCCTGGGGACGCCGTCGAACGCGGCGTCGCAGTTGCGTGCGGTGCTGCCGTCGGGCTTGCTGGCCAGGCTCGACTTCGCCCAGCCGGGACGAGATCCAGGTCGGGAGTGGCCGTTGTCATATCGGCAGACCGGCGGCGGCGCAGGCGGCCTGGGTGTGGCAGTTTCCGAGGCCGGCAAGGACCGTGTGTAGTTCGGCGCGCTGCGCCCCGGTGAGCGCGCCCGCGACGTTGTTGATCTCGTAGGGGTCTTTCGTGATGTCGTAGTACTCGATCTCGTGTTTGGAGTCGTTGTACTCCACGTAGACCGCTTCGACTGGCCCGTCGAAGTGCGCGAGGTGTGGCGCTGAGATCCGGATCGCCTCGTAGGTCGTCGGGTTGCTGCCGCCGGGTTCGTGGTCGGGGTCGGCGGGGTCGCTCGCCTGGCCGAAGTGTTCGACGAGCGCGATCGTGCGCCAGGATGGCGGCTCCGTCGCGGGGCGCAGCAGCGGGACGAGACTGCGCCCGTCAACGGGCCTGGCCGGGGTGGCGCCGGCGAGGTCGGTGAAGGTGGGGTAAAGGTCGACGTTCTGAGCGACCTGGGAGATCACCCGGCCGTGGGGGACGCCGGGCCCGGTGACGATCAGGGGCACGCGGATGTCGGTGTCGAAGGCGGTCTGCTTGCCTCTGACGAGGCGGTGCTGGCCGAGGTGGTAGCCGTTGTCGGAGCTGAAGACGAAGTAGGTGTTGTCGAGCAGGTGCTCGGCGGCGAGCGTCGCCTCCGTGTCGCCTACCAGTTTGTCGACGGACTCGACGGCCTGGGCACGCTCGCGGTAGGCCTGGTCCAGGTTCGTGAGCACTGACGGGGCGAGAGGGGCGCGTTGGCCGAGCCAGGCCGGTGCGTCGGTGTTGTTGGTGTTGAAGGACGGGTCGCGTGGCTCGGTCAGGCCGGGGAAGTCGTCCGCGTTGCGCGGCGCCGGTGTGTACGGCTGGTGGGGGGCGTAGGTAGCCACCTCCAGGGCGAACGGCTTCCCGGCCGAGCGTCGGATGAACGCCTGGGCGTCGGCGTTGAGCACGTCCACGCCGTAGTTGTCCTGGCCGGCGTAGTGGCGCACGACGCCGTTGTCGTTCTGGTCGAAGTTGAGCTCCGCGTAGCCGGTGGTGTTGCTGACGTGCCAGTCGGACCAGCCGCGCGGGACGGGTCCGGTGGTCGGGGTGATGGTGGGGTCGCCGTAGCCATTGAGGTACTTGCCGAGCATCGAGGTCTGGTATCCCGCCGCCTGCAGCGCGACGGCGAAGGTCCTGCCGGCGAGGCCCTCCTGTTGGAACTTCCCGTAGCCGCCGTCAGGGGACAGGTTGGTCTCGACCTTGGTGTCGTGAGGGAGGAGGCCGGTGAAGATCGACGACCGGGACGGGCAGCACAGCGAGTCGGTCACGAAGTAGTGGTCGAACGTCTCGCCCTGCCTTTCCAGGGCGGTGATGTGCGGCGCGATCTGGTCGGTGACCAGGTTCCAGGACAGGTCGTCCGTGAGGATGAAGACGATGTTCGGGCGGGCCGCGCTCGCCGTTGTGGCCGGCGCGGCCGAACCGCCGCAGGCGCCCGCCGCCAGCGCCAGCGAGGCCGTGGCCGTGGCCGTGGCCGTGGCCGCCACCAGCCGCCGCCGAGAGCGGGGACGGCGTCGGGAAGCGGAGTCGTGGTGCTCTCGTCGCCACAGTTTCATGATCGTTCTCCGTTCATGCTGGCGTCGACGGCGGTCAGCGGCGCGCTTGCGGCCCAGGCGGTCCCGTCGGCGGGATAGAAATTGGCGTCATAGCCGGCGAAGTAGATACGGCCGGCGTCGAAGGGCGACCGCTTGATGGTTCTGATCGCAACGAACGCCTGCCCGGACCTGATCGGCTTGCCGACCGGGCCGGCAGGGGTGAAGTCAGGCCCGTCCAGGGCGCGTAGCACGTAGGACGGCGTGCCGCCCGTGTCGGTTCTGACGGCGAAGACGGCCTGGGCGTCGAAAGTCGCCGCGCGCGATGCCGTCGGGCCGCACGTCCTGCTCGGCGGGCAACCGCCGGCGTAGGCATGCTCGACGCCGAAGAACTGGCGGGAGGCCCCGTCGGCGTCGATCGTCTCGAAGTTGTTGTAGGCGGCGATCACGTAGTCGATCGAGCCGTTGCCGGTCGCCGGCACCGTCGTCCCCTGCTCCGCCAGCAGTTGGCGCAACGCGGGACCCGGGTCGAATTCCAGCGCCGGCGACAGACCGGCCGCGGCCTGCCCGGGCCCGGGTGCAGGGCCGCCGACCTGTCCCGCGGGTAGGTGGTCGAACCGGAAGGCATCACCATCGCCCTCGGTGGAGGTCAGCAGTGCTGGCGCGCCGTCGTGGGTGACACAGGTCAGCCCCCGCAGCCCACTGTTGCGGGCGCCTACCGGTGGCTCCTGATAGACGGCGGCCCAGCGGGCGGTTCCCGGCTGGACTGCCCCGTCGTTGCGGCGATAGAGCGTCGTGTTGATCGTGACGTAGAGCGCGCCGCCACAGTCGGCGAACCCGGTCACCTTCTGGGTCTTCAGCCCGGGTGAGTTGGGAGGCGGGGCCGTCAGCTCCGATACCGGGTCGAACACCAGCGTGTGCCGGATCGGCGACCACGTCGCGCGCAGGATCCCGGTTGGTTCGGCGCCGGCGTACACGGACCACACGCCAGCCGACTCGTGCGCGCCGAACGACCGCACGGCCGCGGCCGTTGACGGCAGGACGAACGCGTCGTCCGGCGCGAACGAGCCGGCCCCGTCGAGCAGCCACTGGATCTCCGAACGCCCGTTCACGACCGCCTGCGTGACGAGCAGCGAGTGCCCGGCTCCCAGGCCCTGGTCGGCCGGGATGGGGAACGAGTCCAGGGCCTGCACGCGAAGCGACCCTGTCTGCTCGAACACCCGCCAGGGAGCGTCCGCCGCGTCTTTGACCAGGATCTGGCCAGCGGCGGGAGCGCCCGGGTACTCCCACTGGTCGGTCGCCGCGAACAGGCGACCGCCCTGGCTGGCCAGTGCCATGACCTCGGTGTCATGCGACACCGCCGAGCCACTGGCAGTCGTCAACGGCTCCCGGGTAGCCGTCACCGCCCACGAGGGGCCGGTCCGGGCCGACGAGGTCGCGCTCCCCGCCGGCGGCGAGCCGCTCACGGAACACGCAGCGAGTAGACCGGCGGCGAGCACCGCGTACGCCGCGGGCCAGCCGAACCTGACTGAGAAAGCACCTTTCCGACGCATAGGCCTGAGCATCGACGACGCGACGCAAATCGGCAACCATGGTTGTCAATCGACCCGGCGTAGGCGCGGACAGGTACTGACCTATAGTCACAACCATGGTTGACAGTTGGGGGTGGGGTCGCTATGGGTGACGATGCCTCGGCCACGCCTGATGCCGCCGCTGGTCCGGCGAATCGGAGCGCCCTCGGCGGCTTGCTGCGCCGGGCATGGGTCGGCTACCAGAACCGCCTCGACGAGCAACTCGCCGCGGCCGGGTTCGAGCGCCAATTCCCGGACGGTCGGGTACTCCGCTTCTGCGCCGGATCGTCGGGCGCGACGGTCGCACAGATAGGACGGCATCTCGGCATCACCCGCCAGGGCGCAGCCAAGATCGTGAATCGCCTGGTCACGTCGGACTACCTGGAGGTCTCACCCTCCGAGACCAGCGGCCGCGAGAACACCGTGCGGCTCACCCTGCACGGCCAGGCCTACCTCACCACCCACCGCGCCGCGGCCCGCCGCATCGAGGACGATCTACGCACGGCTCTCGGCCCCGAGGCGTTCGACAGTCTCACCCGACTGCTGGCTGCCCTCGGTGCCGGCAGCGACGAACGACTGACCGGCTATCTGCGCCGCCGGACGACTCTGGCGGACGTACTAGAACTCTGATCTGTTCCGATCATCCCGGCTCAACTCGACGGCCACGGCGTGACGCTGCCGACAGCCTCTGGGAGATACGCCTCAACGCTCTCGGCGCCTATGTGCTGGGGGCTCGCCGACCGCTACGTGGCCGAAGCCGCGCCGGACGACGACACCACCCCGGTGGTCAACGCCGTAGTGATCAACCAGGCGTGCGGGTTAATGGGGACGCCGTCACGTGGCCATCGGTCGGCGGCCATCACGAACGCCTCCTGCACGGCTTCCTCAGCGAGGTAGGGATCTACCATGAGCTGTCGCGGGGGCGGTAGCTGGCAAGCCGCGAGCCGGTGGCTGCACGTCGGCGGCCCGCAACCCGCCGACCACACTCGAACCGCCTGCTGGCCGACCGCCTTCGTGTGTCCGCGCTGCTCCTCCAAGTCCAGCATGGTCGCTGCCCCGTCTGTCGGGGCCTGCTCCTGCACGCCGACCGTGAGCCGCAGAGCCCCGAAGAGTGGGAACAGTGGCTCGCGGCGACCCGCACGGCGACCCGCAAGCGCGCGCTGATCGCCTGGGGCGCGGGCACACCGGACGAACGTGTCGCAACCCGCCTCATACACGCCCGCTGCCACCGCCGCACCCTCGGCGAGGGCACCAGGGCAGCGCTTCTGCCCACCCGCAAGCCCACAGGGCTCGCTTGAGCCGGTTGCCTGGAAAGCGGGCACGGCCCAGCAGGCATTCGAGTCCCTCTTTGAGGGCGAAGTAGGTGCCGTAGTAGTCGAATCCGTCGCGGCCGGCGTCGAACTCGACGAGGACGTCGACGTCGCTGCTGTCGAGGTCAAACGCATCGCTGGTCGCGGAGCCGAAGAGGTCGAGGCGGCGGATGCCGAGCCGACGGCAGAGTCCCTGGATCTCCGCCCGCCTAGCCTCGATCAACGGATGCATGCCCACCTCCTCTGGGAAGATTGTGCCCGACCCCGCGGCCGGTACGCCTCATCGGGATGCCCGAAAAATGCCTCGGAGGGGCCGAGGTGCGACCTGGCCTGCCAGAGCCGGGGCACGTCAGCCGTGACACTGACCTGGATCTCGGCGGGGCTGTTGGCGAGCACCACTCGGGCGGTGGCGAGCCCGCCGACGGCGCGCGTTGCCGTCGTTACGGCGGGAGTCACGCGGCGGACCTGGTCTCGATGCGAGGCTGTGCGGTGCGCGGTGGACCCTGCTCTCACATCTTGGGTGCTGTCCGCCGATTACCTGACCTCTGCCTGTGGAATGGCAGGCAGTGTGGGCGGCCGACATATCGGGCCAGCGGCGGCTGGTAGTCCCCATCATGATCATCGACCCGCGCGGTCTCGACCTCGGCCTGGCCGGCACCCGCGCCTGGATCGACCTCCACGACCTGTCCGCCGCCGACGTCGCCACCGCCCGCGCCCGGCTGCTCGATGGGCTGAACGCGGCGCGGACCGGCCGGGCTAAACCCGCCGGCCGGGTGCTCTTCTCCGGCGCTCGCTCCGTCGCCCGGGTAAGGGGGGATCAACCGAAACTTGGAGGACCAGTCGACCCAATAGCGCTGCTTTAAGGTGATCGTCGTGGTTCGAGGCAGTGAAGTTCGATGCGGCGGGTGACGGTGACCACGGCGGGTTCGCCGAGTTTTCGGGCAGGGAAGTCGCCGGTTTTCTTGGTTTTGCGGGGACTGGCGCGGTCGGGGCGGTCCCGGACGAACGTCGCGGGTTGCGAGATCTCGGGGAGGRAGGTGGCCAGGGCCCAATGGCCGTAGGTTAAGTGATCGTCGTGGGGTAGGCTTGGCTGGTGGGGCATGACGGGAGTGAGGGGCTGTCGCCGGAGGGCTGGTTGCCGGACCGGGTGACGGTGGGTGTGTTGACGCGGGTGTACCCACCGGAGCTGGTGGACCGGGTGTTGGCGGTGACCGACACCGCGGAGGTTCGCCGCCGGCTGTTGCCGTCGTGGCTGGTGGTGTACTTCGTGTTGGCGTTGTGGCTGTTCCGGGGCCGGAACTGTGGCTATGTGCAGGTGCTGGCCCGGTTGACCAGCGGGCTGCACTTCCAGCGCCGGGCGGCTGTGTTGGCCGCGGGTGGGGCGGGTGGGGCGGGTTGGTCGCTGCCGGCAAGCCCGTCGCTGGGCGAGGCGCGGGCACGGATCGGGTCGGATCCGGTGCGGATGCTGTTCGAGCACGCCGCGGGGCCGGTCGGTGTCGAGGGCCAGGCCGGGGTGTTCCTGCACGGCCTACGGCTGGTGCAGATCGACGGGTCGACCTGCGATCTGCCGGACACGCAGGCCAACCGGGCGTTCTTCCCCGGGCCGTCGAACGCCGGTGGGCCGGCGCCGTTCCCGAAGGTTCGCTGGGTCATCGCCGCCGAGGCCGCCACCGGTGCCCTGCTGGGGGCGTCGTTCGGCCCGTGGAGCACCGGCGAGCCGGCGCTGGCCCGTGACCTGCTGGGGCAGCTGGGCCCGGGCATGCTCACGTTGGCGGACCGTAACTTCCTGTCCCACCGGCTCGCCGGCGAGGTCCTGGCGACCGGGGCGCACCTGCTGTGGCGGGCGAAGGCGACCTTCACGCTGGCCCCGGTCCACGTCCTCGACGATGGCAGCTACCTCGCCGAGCTGACACCTCCCCGCGGAAGCGAGGGACCACCACTGACGATGCGGGTGATCGAGTACACCGTGCACTCCACCACCGCCGGCGGCGACGAGAGCAGCTCAGAGCTGTTCTGTCTGGTCACCGACCTGCTCGACCCCGAGGAATGGTCCATGCTCGACCTGGCCCGCGCCTACCCGACCAGGTGGGGATGCGAGACCGTGATCGGCCACCACAAGACCGATCTCGGTGAAGGCCGACCCGTCCTGCGCAGCAAGGACCCCGAAGGCGTCGCCCAGGAGATGTGGGCCCTGTTCGCCGTCCACCAGGCACTCGCCCGCCTCATCGGCGTCGCTGCCGACACCACCGGCACCCCACCCGACAGGATCAGTTTCCGTCGGGCCCTCACCGCCGCGTCCGATTCCATCGGGACCGCGGCTTTCCCCCCCTGAACAGGCACTCCTCGCGTTCCTCCTTGAGATCTGCGACCCGCGCCTGGCCATCCGTGACCGCCCCGACCGCACCGCACCCCGCAAGACCCGCCGGCACAGCGACTACCCCCGCCGCACAACCGACGATCCACCCACCCGGCGCGTCACCCGCCGTCTCGAACTTCACTGCCTCGACTTCCGGTGACCAACCCTCCCTCAAACCTCCAAGGGATCACTTAACCTACGGCCATTGGGCGTTGGCCAATCACAAGGACGTGACCCGCCTGCCGATACCATCCTGGTCGAGGCGGACTCCCACCGCGGAGTTGACGATCATGTCAATCATTTCGTCACGTCGGCGCCCCAGACTCACCCGAACTCCGAGATCTCGGCCGATCCGCTGGAGGATCTGCTTGTTCCTGGCGATCCCCTCAAGGAACATGTGCGCCTCCTCGCGGCTACCCATCTCATCGAGGCGTTGGCGTACGGACGCGGAGTCAGGTTGACCAGCCACGACTGTCGATCCGTCCTTGATCGTGCCGACCCTCCCCCGCGGCACGCTTTCGGGCGCCGGCGGACTGGTGGTCCGTTCCCCGACTACGTCGGCGCCGAGGACCGGCCGGTCAGGCGCTCGCTGCACCGTGAGGACGAGCCGGCCAGCAGCTAGCTCAACCACGGTCTGATCATCGAAACTCCGGATGAGCGCCGAGACCCTCTCCAGCACTGCGAGGACGGCCGTCATGCCTTCAGCCATCAGCTCACGGTCCAATCCTGCTCTCGAATTCGTCAACTAAAGCACGGATTTCTGTTGCTATGTCGGGACGTAGTCCGAACACCGCTGGCAGGAGCCTGTCGACACCCGTCTGGAAATCCAGGCTCTCGCGCATCATCGCAGTAAATGTAGGGAAGAGGCGGCGAACCTCGTCGATAACCCGCTGGCTCGAGGGGGTGGGTCCGGGCCCCCCACCCCCATGCCTTACTCGAGTGAACACAACACCTAGAAAGGCAGGCGCCAGGTCTTCCACTCGGTTCTCGCCGGAGGGAGACCATCCAAGGATCTCGAAGTTATTCTTCTTGAAGTCGGTAAGTCTTTCGGTCAGATGACGGATACCGAAGGTAGCCAGCCTCTCCGGCTGCGCAGGGACCAGAACCCCTTCGCTGGCCACGATCGCAGATCGAGTGAGTATCTCAAAATCCGGCCGGCAGTCGATAAGCACGTAGTCGAATCCCTCACGGCGGAGCAGCCGTAGGCCATCGGCCAGTCGCATCACTACTCGGCGGTGACGATCCTGATAGCGGCGTGAACTGGGGTCACCGAGTTCTACACCGAGCCTGGCAGCAACGCCCTCAAGCTTCGGGGCGGAAGCCACAATTGCAAGCTCACCGCCGTTTCTCCTGGTATGCGCCCGAACTTCCTGCGGCCAGGAGACGTACCGCATGAGGTCTGGCCCAGCCCCTCGACGACCAGCTGCCATGTACCAGTCCGCGACGGTTCGCCGGTCAATCTGTCGCTCGACGTCCGCCGGCCGATAGAAGGAGTGCGTCAGGCTGGCCTGAAAGTCCAGGTCGAGCAGGAGAACACGACGTCCTCGACGCGCAAGCTCCGCACCGACGTTGGCCGTCAGAGTCGTCTTCCCGACACCGCCCTTGGAGTTGACTACGGTAGCGACCTGCATCATCAAACCCCGCGGACCTTGGATGCGCGACGGCGTTCGGTCGGCCGCAACTGGACCAAGCCGCTTCCCCGCCGATCCCGTGAGATCACAACGGCAAATCACCCCCATCTCCACAGCATGCCATCCGCCTGCGCCACATTCAGGAGAACGCCACGAATCGCTCCTGTGGTCGCACCCGATGACCATTCTGGGCCAAGCCGCCCTGAGCAGATCTGACCAGCAGGTTCGAACCGAGCCGGCCTACGCGGCTCCGTCGGATCGACCCTGAGGTGCCACGACTTCGCCAGTGTGTCGATGGTGGTATCCTGTGCGACAGCTTGGCCACGTGGGCTGGTCGACTCGGCGAAGGCTCCCGCCACCCGCGCTGGACGGTCCCACTTGGCGGCCTGCCCTGAGTTCTTACTGACTCGGCACCATGTCGCACGGCTTTCCGAGGGGGTGACCGAGCTGGCTGAGCAAGCTGGCAACGACAGCGACTCCGAGGACCTGCGCGACGACGACAGGGCCGAGMTTCAGGAGGTGGACCCCGACCCTCCGCAGATCAGCTACAGCGGCACCGACTTCGACGTCGAGGGTCTGGTCCGTCGGCACGATCGGGGCGACATAATAGTGCCGTCCTTTGGCAATGATGATCCCGGCATCGAGACAGCCGGCTTCCAGCGCGAGTTCGTTTGGAAGCGTTCGCAGATGGACCGTTTCATCGAGTCCCTACTGCTCGGATACCCCATTCCGGGTATATTCCTTGTCCAACAACAGGACCGCCGCTATCTCGTTCTTGATGGACAGCAGCGGATAAAGACCCTGAGCCTCTTCTATAATGGCAGCATCAACGGGCGCGAGTTCGCACTTCAGAACGTGGCCGCCAGATTCCAGGGGCTGACCTATCAAACTTTTTCACCCGAACAGCGTCGCACGCTCGACAATACCTTCATCCAGGCGACAATAGTCAAAACCGACGGCACCCGCGAGTCACTCGACGGCGTTTATCAGATCTTCGAGCGGCTGAACTCGGGCGGTACGCAGCTCACGCCGCACGAGATTCGCGTGGCGCTCTATGCAGGCGAGTTCATCAAGTTCCTCACCGCTCTGAACGAAAACCCGGCGTGGCGCGCTCTCTACGGGCCGCCATCACCACGGCTACGCGATCAGGAGATCGTGCTCAGATTCATCGCCCTCTACGTGTCACCGGGTAGCTATAAGCGCCCCCTCAAGAAATACCTGAACGATTTTGTTGGCGCTCACCGCCGACTGAACGAACTGGACGCCGAGTTGATCGAAAAACGATTCGACAGGGCAGCACAGCTTGTGTTGGAGGAGGCCGGAAGAAGCGCCATTCGCGGCCGGGGGCGTCAGCTCAATGCGGCTCTCACCGAGGCGCTTTTGGTAGGATTGGCCCGTAGGCTTGATGCCGGTAGCGAACCGACCGCAGCTGAGGTCAGCCGCGCCATCGACGCGCTCCTCAACGAACCCGACCTGGATTACGTGACCACGCGCGCAACGGCCGACGAGGAGAGTGTGCGGATGCGCCTGGCGCTGGCAACGAGAGCTTTCTCCCGCATCTGACATGAGCAGGCGAGAACGCGCCGAGACCTGGCCGCCGACTGAGACCAGAATTATTTTAGACCGCCTGTCCGAGCTAGCTGCACTGGTACAAGATCAGGCAAGAGTTGCGGATAATCAGGAGGTCGTTTCCTGGCTTGCGCGACTACTGGTGATCCGAAGCTGCGGATATCTGGAGCAGACCGTGGCGGGGACATTCCGCGCCTACACCAGCAGGCTGTCCTACGGCCACGTCAGGAACTTCTCGCTTGGCTGGTTGGAGCGGACGCAGAACCCGACGCCTGCGGCGCTCGAGACCCTGGCCGGGCGCTTCGACCAAGGCCTGCGCCAGGAGCTGAGCGCACTGCTCGACGCGGACGACGGTCGGCTGCGCCGCGAGCTGGCCACGTTAGTCGATCGGCGGAACAGGATCGCCCACGGCCTCAACGAAAGCGTCGGAGTCAGGAAAGCATTAGAGCTCCACAGAGTGGCCTGCGAGGCCGCCGACTGGTTCATTCTTCGCTTTGGGCCTTCCTGAGCCCCGGACGCGCAGTGCCGGAATTCGCCGAGCGGCGGCGGACATGCCAGTCTGATAGTGATGGTGGAGCGCGGTGCCTGCCCCGGGCCGGCGCACCCAGACTCGCCGGTGCCCAGTAGGTCCGCGTTCCCTTCCCAGAATGGTTCCCGAGATGTCGCGGGCGGCCGGGCGGGGCACCAGAACCTGCGGTGACTCTGACCTCCAGAATGTGCTCAACCGACCTTGGCGAGACCGGTCGGGTTGCGCCGGTCCCGCGGCGCGCCCGGGTGAGGGTACCCCTCCTCGCCGAGGTCACCGCGGCCCTTGTCGAGGTCACTGTGGGCGTAGCCCTCAGCCAGGATCCGCTGGGCCGACCCGTTGACAGGCCGTCCGGCCAACGTCCCCGATCGCCGGTCGAGACCGGCGCGCAGCAGGGCGATCAGCGCCCCGATGAGCAGCCCCCAGACCACGACCATGCTGAACGTCATCAGCAGCCAACTACCCCAACCCCAGTTGTACCCACCCCAGACCATCATCATGATCTCCTCCTCCCTCGTCCCGGCCTCCTACGGCGGGCCGTACCTCTACCTTCGGCCGGCGCGGCCGACGGGACGAGGGCTGTTCGTCCCGGACCGGTACGACGCCAGGCCCGTGCCGGACATGCCCTCGGAACCGCCTCCACCCGATCCAGGGGTCCGCGGCGGCGGGCCACTGTCAGGACCTCGCGCCAGGTAGAACCACCGTCTCGCGGCGGGTAGAAAGGACGCTATGCGTCCCCGGGCGGTCACCCGCGAGCAGATCATCGCGGCGGCCGACACGATCGCTCGGCGCGACGGGCTCGACCATCTCACGGTCCGACCCCTGTGCGCGGAGCTCGGCGTTACGGCCCCCGCGATCTACCGACGCTTCCCCACCAAGAATCTCATCGTCGAGCGCGTCGTTGACGACGCGCTCGGCCGCATCGACCTTCCAGGCCCCGAGACCGGCGACTGGGCCGACCGCCTAGGGCGCTGCTTCACCAGCGCGCATGACGTTGCCGCCGCCTACCCGGGGCTCGCGGCACACATGGGTCGGCAGATGGCCGGCAGCCCCTCCGCGGTACGCAACGCGAGCTTCCTGCACGATCTGCTCATCGACGCCGGTATCGGACCGGAGGACGCGAACAGGATCATCTGCACGATGTTCGTCTACCTCTGGGGACACCTGCTGGCAGCCGAGGCCGTGGCCGATCTGCTCGGCTCGACCGGCACCCGGGACCAGTTCCTCTGGGGCCTCGACCACCTGCTCGGTTCCTTCCGTCGGCAGTTCGGCGGACCCGTGCCCGGCACCGGGAACACCCCGGAAGGCTGACCGCCGCGGTCGACCGAGTTGGACCGGTCAGCGAGCCTCTTTTCTCGCCCACACCGCCCGTCGAGCCGTCGATGGGGGCCTACCACGGGATGTTGCCGATCATGGTCCGGGCGCACGGCAAGATCACAATAGCAAGCGCAAACATCTTGCAAGCACACAGCAAGCAGTCCGGAATCCCCGGAGGAAAACCGGGTCGAAATGCCATTACGTGGTATCAAATTTACACATGAATTAGACCGAAATATTCTACCGAGACCGCCACTCTTTCGTTTCTTCGATCAGCTCACGAACAGCGTGGAGTTGCCATTTGACCCCGCCCAGCGTCATTCGTCCGCCTCTATCTGGCGTCCCTCATCCACCGTCGAGAAACCATGATGGATCGGTGATTGACATTCTGTATCGGCTACCGGAGKCTCCAGGCTGACTGCCGTGGGGAACGACGATCATCGCACCTTACGGCAAGACCGCAATCATGATCCATAAGACTCTCGGTAGAGGTCAATCATGGTCGATATTACCAGAATTCGGCGCCTGCTGCCAGCGCTCGTCGCGGCCCTGGCGCTGACGATAGTCTCGGCTCCGGCCGCTAACGCGGCGTCGGGCAACCCGGGTGTCGTGCCCCCGGGGGCACGCGTATTTGGGAAGAGCTATGGTGCCTGGTCGGCGGCATGGTGGCAGTACGCACTGGCGCAGCCAACCACCACGAACCCGCTGATTGACCCAACTGGCGCGTTGTGTAACGTGGGCCAATCTGGCTCGGTATTCTTCCTGGTCGGCGCCTTCGGTGGCGAAAAAGTCGTTCGAAACGATTGCACGGTACCCGCGGGCAAGGCACTCTTCTTTCCGCTCGTCAACGTCTTCGACGCCAACAACCCCGGGGAAAATCGCACGGCCCGGGAGCTGTGGCGCGGTAAGAGTTCGGTGATGGCGTGGGTGGGCGGGCCGAAGGCCCGGCCGGTGTTGC
>NZ_MRUJ01000258.1:0-13892 GCF_002099325.1 Frankia sp. KB5
ACCGCACGCCCCAGCCGATGGCCGTCGTCACCTCGGTGTCCCGCGCGACGGACAGGGCGCGTACCCAACGCCCGGCTGGTGTCGCCGCCCTCACCGGCCACCTTCAGTCCTTCGGGGCACGCCCGGCCGGGTTGGTCCGGACCGTGAACCCGGATCGGGAGAGGATTGGCACGGGACCGAACGGGATGGCCCGGATGGAAACGGGATGGCCCAGATGGGGATGGTGTCGTGCACAGGTTCGAGGACCGCTGGGTGGTTTCCGCCAGTGATCTTGTCGACGTCGTCGAGTGTGGGCATCGCGTCGGGCTTGCGCACGCGCTCGCCGCCGGGCTGGTGACCGGGGAGACGTCGGAGAACGGGCCGCGCCGGATCGACCGGGTGCGCCTGACCCCCGCGGACACCACTGCCGTGCGGCACGGCGAGGCGCACGAACGACGCTGGCTGGAGCATCTGCGCCGGTGTTTTGGCGCGGACGGGGTCGTGGCGATCGAGCGGCCCGCCCCCACGCTCGCCGCCCTGGCCCAGGCCCACGAGCGGACCCGCCAGGCGTTGGCCGCCGGGGTTCCCGTCGTCTACCAGGGGGCGCTGTTCGACGGCGCGTTCCAGGGGCGCCCCGACTTCCTCATCGCGGCGCATCTCGACCCGGTCGCCGGCGCATCGACCGGGCCCGCGGTCGCGGGCCGTTACGAGCCCTACGACGCCAAGCTCGCCCGGCACGCCAGTCCGGGAGCCGTGCTGCAGCTCGCCGCCTACGCGGCGGCCTTACCGTCGGTGGGCGTACCCGTTCCGCGGTTCATGCATCTGCTGCATCCCGCGCAGCGGGCCACCGCTCCAGAGCCAGAGCCAGAGCCCGCGCTCGGGGTCGGGGTCGGGGTCGGGGTCGTGCGCACGTTCCGGGTCGACGATGTCGTGCCGATGGTCGGGCACGCGCGCAGCCGTCTCGCCGATCGGCTGGCGGCTGCCCCCGCGGTTCCCGAACCGTCCTGGGCCGAGCCCCGGTCGGCCTGCGCCACCTGCGCGTTCAGCGCGCACTGCGCGCGCGGCCGGGCGGAGGCCCGCGACCTGTCGCTGGTCGCCGGGCTGCGCGGCGACCAGCGACAGGTGCTGCGCGCGGCCGGCATCACCGCGGTGGAGGAGCTCGCCGCGGCCCGCGACGACCAGCGGCCCGCGACGATGTCCCCGGCGACGTTCGCGGGACTGCGTCTTCAGGCGGAACTGCAGGCCGGGCAGGATGCGACGCGTACCGCGGACGACCCGGTCGGGACGGTGACCGTCCGGATGACCGGCCCGGAGGGTCTCGCGGCCCTTCCGGTGCCCGATCCCGGTGACATCTACTTCGATATGGAGGGCGATCCGTACGCGCTGGACGCCGCCGGTCTGGAGTACCTGTTCGGCGCGGTCACCCTCGCGGACGGCGAGCTCTTCCGGGCGTTCTGGGCACACGATCGGGCGGGGGAGCGGCAGGCGTTCGAGCGTTTCGTCGACTGGGCGACGGAGCGGTTGCGCGCGCACCCCGGCGCGCACATCTACCATTACGCGCCCTACGAGCCGAACGCGTTGCGCCGGCTGGCCGCGCGACACGGCACGCGGGAACGGCAGGTAGACGATCTGCTCGCCGGGCACCGGCTGGTGGATCTCTACGCCGTGGTCCGGCGCAGCCTGCGGATCTCCCAGCCGTCCTACTCGATCAAATACCTCGAACCGCTGTTCCTGCCCGGTGCCCGACAGGCCGAGGTGAAGAACGCCACCGACAGCATCGTGGCGTACGAGAGCTTCCTGGCACACCGCGCCGCCGGGGAGCTCGCCGCGGCCGACCGCGTCCTCGCTCAGATCGCCGACTACAACCGGATCGACTGCGTGTCGACCCACCGACTGCACCGCTGGCTACTGGGCCTGCGGGGGGCCGACGGCGGCACGCCGCGGATCGACACCGCTGCCGCCGTTGACACCGCTGCCGACGCCGCCGACGACGCGCTCGTCGACGCCGCCGACGACGCGCTCGTCGACACCCTCGTCGCGGGCCTTCCCGACGATCCGGCCGACTGGACGGGAGACGAGCGGGCGCGCGCCCTGCTCGCCGCGGCCGTCGGATACCACCGGCGTGAGAACAAGCCCGCCTGGTGGTCGTACTTCGCGGCGCTGACCGCCGATCGCGCCACGCTGGAATCGGCCGACGACTGCGCGGTCCCGGTGAGCTGGACCGTTGTCGAGGACTGGGTCGAACCGGCCGGGCGACGGCGGCGGAGTCGTCGACTGCTGCAGGCCCGCGTCGATCCGGACCGTCCGCATCCCTTCGACCGCGGCGAGGCGGTGCGGCTGCTCTACCCGGGACCGCCCGGGGCCGAGGGCGCCACCACCGACGCGGTCGTCGAGCGAGCCGAGCCGCACACGCTGCTGCTGCGGGAGAGCGTCGCCCCCGACGGCGTGGCCCGCAGGCCGCCCCTCGCCGTGCTGCCCGGATCGCCGGTGCGTCCGGAACCCAAGCCGGCGGCGATCCGCGGCCTCGCCCGCCGGACCGCCGACGCCCTGCCGGACCTGCCCGCGGACCCCGCGTTGGACCTGCTGCGACGTCGCCCCCCGCGGCTGGTCGGCCGGGACGACCTGCCGGCGCCCGGCGAGCACGACGGAGACCAGATCGCCGCCGTGCTCGCCGCGGTGAGCATGCTCGACGGCTCCTACCTGGCCGTGCAGGGGCCGCCGGGGGCGGGCAAGACCTACCTCGCCGGCAGGCTCATCCGCCATCTCGTCGAGCAGGGGCGCACGGTCGGGGTCTGCTCGACCAGTCACAAGGCGATCGAGAACGCGATGCTCGCCGCGACCGGCCAGCCGCCGGCGGACCCGAAGCCCGCGGATACCCGGGCCGCGGACGCCCGGGCCGCGGACGCCCGGGCCGCGGACGCCGTGCCCGCCTGGCGCCCCGCGGTGCCCGCCGCGAAGAAACAGCGGTCCGGGGCGAGGCCGGCTTCGGCGGCTTCGGGCATGTTCCCGCCCTGGGATGGTCCGCGGGATCTGCGGGCACTCGCGGCGTGGCGCCGGGAGCACCCCGAGGGCCACCTGGTCGGGGACACCGCCTGGGCGTTCGCGAACCCGGTGCTGCGTGGTGACCCCTTCGACGTTCTGATCATCGACGAGGCGGGGCAGTTCGCGCTCGCGGACACCCTCGCGGTGGCTGGCGCGGCCCGCAACCTCGTGCTCCTCGGCGATCCGCAGCAACTGCCGCAGGTGGTGGCCGGCATCCATCCGGACGGCGCGGACGCATCGGCGCTGTCGCATCTGCTCGGCGACGCCGAGGTGATCCCGCCCGAGTTCGGCTACTTCCTCGACCGGACCCGCCGGCTGCACCCGGCCGTGTGCGCGCCGGTGTCGGCGCTGGCGTACCGGGGGCTGCTGCACGCGCATCCGGTGGCCGGGACGCGCGCCGTGGCGGGTGTGCCGGCCGGGCTGTACCTGCACGACGTCGAGCATCACGACAACGGCACCCGGTCGGACGAGGAGGTGGCCGTGATCCGTGACATCGTTCGCCACCTGCTCGGTCGTACCCTCGTCGACGGCGGGCCCCCGCGCCCGCTCCTCGGCAGTGACCTGCTCGTCGTCGCCCCCTACAACCGGCAGGTGCGGGCGGTCGAGCACGCGCTGGGCAAGGCGGGCCTGCCCGGGGTGCGGGTCGGGACGGTGGACCGTTTCCAGGGCCAGGAGGCAGCCGTCGTCATCACCTCGCTCACCACGTCCAGCTCGGCCCAGGCGCCGCGGGGGCTGGACTTCCTGCTCTCCCGCAACCGGCTCAACGTCGCGATCTCCCGGGCCCAGGTGGCGGCGGCGCTGGTCATGTCACCGGCGCTGCTCGACAGCTCTCCCCGTTCGGTCGCCGAACTTCAGCTCCTCGCCGGGTTAGCCCGGCTGCGTGTCATGGCCCGAACGGACCTGCTCGCCGTGCGCTCCCCGATACATTCCTGACACTTTCCTGGTACGTTGCCGGAACCTGGTGGGTGGTGGCGATGAAGCCACGGAGTCCACTACGCGCCCGCGGCCCCCGACTCTCATGCAGATATGTAAAGTCCGTTTCGTCGGTATTTGTTTGTGCTTATTGTAAAGCCGGTGCTAGGATTCGCGACGTCTGGGCAGGTTGGGGAAGGGGATGCTCATGACTCTTACACTGGCTATTCCTAGCCGTATGCAAACTGTTCTGCCTCGGGCGCTCGTGCGCCTGCGGGCCTCATCGGGTGCACACATTACTTTCGGGGGAATGGTCGCACTCCATTCCCGCACCCTGACCATCACCAACGTGGACGGGCCGGGGCCGGCCGGGCTGATCGGTGTCGAGATCCCGTCCGGGATGGGCATCGGTGGTCAGGTCGTCAAGCATTGCCGGCCGGTCGTCATCAACGATCGAGCTGCCGCGCGAAGAGCGCTGCGATCCACCGCCGCGGAGATCGACGACACCGGTCTCGGTGCGATCATGGCGGTGCCGGTGTGCGAGGACGGCGCGGTGGCCGCGGTACTGTACGCCGCTGTCGAACCGGATCTGTCATTCGATGAGTCGGCTATTCACGCGGCCATGGCGGTGGCCCGGTTGATGGAGCGCGAACTCGGTCTCGTCAGTGGGGGGCCGCGGTCGAGAGTGCCGTCGGTACCGGTCCAGGGGCGGGTACCGGTCCAGGGGCGGGTGCCGGTCGAGGGGCGGGTGCCGGTCGAGGGGCGGGTGCCCGTTCAGGGCGGGGTGCCGGTCGAGGGGCGGGTGCCCGTTCAGGGCGGGGTGCCGGTCCAGGGGCGGGTGCCGGTCCAGGGGCGGGTGCCCGTTCAGGGCGGGGTGCCGGTCGAGGGGCGGGTGCAGGTGCCGATCCAGGGCGGGGTGCCGGGGGCCGTCCCGTTTCCGCGGATGCCGGGTCTGCCCCGGGAGAGCCTGCGGCTGGCCTATCGGGAGCTTCAGGAGGTCACCGAGCATGTCGCCGATCCGTTTCTGCGTGGTCGCATCGGCGGGGTGTCCGAGCTGCTGCGCGGGCTGCTCGCCGAGGAAACGAAGACGGTCGGACGGCTGACGCTGACCCCGCGCGAGTTGGAGGTGCTTGCCCAGGTCTCGTTGGGATTGTCCAACGTCGAGACGGCCCGCCGGCTGACGGTCTCGCCCGAGACGGTGAAGGCGTACCTGCGCAGCATCATGCGCAAGCTCGGTGTCCGTAACCGGACGGCCGCGGTACACGCCGCGCGCCAGATGGGAATGCTGCCCTGATCTCAGGGGTCCGCACCGGACCCCTGCCGGGGGTGTGGCCGTGGCTGCCGGTCTGGCAGTCACGGCCATTCGACCCCGCCGTATATTCCCGGCGCCGGTGTACGAGGATCTCGACCGCGGGTCGATGTGGCCTGCCATCGGTGCCATAGCGGCGTTTTCACGTTGTGCGGGCAGGAGTGGCGGGGCCGCCCGGCCGGCGAGCCGAGGCTCAGGCTGGACCTGAGGCATTGCCCTACTACCTTTGGGATTGTTCCCGGCATTCCCGCCCACTCCTCCTACGCCGCGGCGGCAGCCTATCCTCGAAGATTCTTCCAGTTGCCCTGCTTTCGGCGGCCGAATATCGATCGTGGCCGGGTTCCCGCTACACTTCTGCCTCCGGGCGAGGGTAGTTCGGAACCAGGACCCCAGGCGGGTCTACTTTCGAGGCGGAAGCTCGGGACTTCCTCGCAGTGCTCCATGCGGTGCTCCATGCCCGGACGTGTGGTCGCTGGCGGCCACCGTCCGGCCGTTACGAGATCCATCGGCACGGGAGATCCTCGAAGGAGCGTCATGCCGTCGTTCGCTGATCCGGCGCAGCAGCGCGAATCCCGACCCGATCGGGTGACGTATGCCGCGTTGTCGCACGGACGGGACGAGGGGTCGCACGGACGGGACGAGGGGTCGCACGGACGGGACGAGGGGTCGCACGGACGGGACGAGGGGTCGCACGGACGGGACGAGGGGTCGCACGGACGGGACGAGGGGTCGCACGGACGGGACGAGGGGTCGCACGGACGGGACGAGGGCTGGGCCGACCGCGGCCCCGCGTCGGCGGGCTCCACCGGCGCACCACCCCGTTCGCTGTTCACGATGGTGGCTGACGCGGCCGTCGTGTACCGGGGAAGGGTACTCGCCGCCGCCTGCCTGCTGGTGGTCGTGCTGCTGCCGTGGAATGCCGGAATCTACGACCAGCTCGCCACCGGTGGTTTCTACGCACCGGGCGATCCGTCGACGCGGGCTGAGCGGCTGCTCGACGAGGAGTTCCCGGACGCGCCCCCCGACGTCGCCATCATGCTGACGTCGGCCCCGGGTATCGACGGGCCGATCGCCGCCCGCCTGGGCCGGGAGCTCACCGGGCGGATCGCCGCGGAGCCGGGGGTGACCTCGGTGCTGTCGTACTGGCCGGGCGGGCCCAACGAGGCGAGCCCGCTGCTGCGTGCGAAGGACGGCCGGTCGGCCCTGATCGTGTTCCGGCTCACCGGTTCCGAGGACCGCATCCAGCACCGCCTGAACGCCCTGCACGACCGGTACGCCCACGATGGTCCGGGGGTCCAGGTCCGGTTCGGCGGGGCGCCCGCGGTCATGCGTGATGTGACCGAGCGCAGCCGTGTCGACCTGGCGCACGGTGAGCAGATCTCCGCTCCGCTGGTGTTCCTCGTGCTGCTCTACGCCTTCGGCACGGTCCTGGCCGCCCTGCTTCCGGTCCTGGTCGGCGTGGTGTCGGTGGTGTCGAGTCTCGCGCTGCTGCGGCTGGCGGCCACGCTCACCGACGTGTCGGTCTTCTCGGTGAACCTGACGACTGCCCTCGGATTCGGTCTCGCGGTCGATTACAGCCTGTTCATCTTGCGACGTTTTCGGGACGAACGGGACCGCGGGCTGCTCCCGGCGGCGGCGCTGCGCCGGACGCTGGAGACCGCCGGGCGCACGGTGTTCTTCTCCGGGGTGACGGTGGCGCTGTCCCTGACGGCCGCGCTGGTCTTCCCGATCTATTACCTGCGTTCGTTCGCCTTCGCCGGCATCATCGTCGTCGTCGCATCGGAGGTGGCCGCACTGCTCGTGCTGCCCGCGGCGCTGATGGTGCTCGGTGACCGCATCGAGCGCGGCAACGTCCGGCTGGCGTTGTCGCGCCTGAGACGCTCGGGGTCACGCCCCTCGGGTCGCCGGCGGTCCGGTGGCCACCGCGTGGGGGCCTCGGCGGCTGGCCGCGGCTGGTCGGCGCTGGCGCGGCGGGTCATGCGCCACCCGGTGTTCTTCGGTGGGGTCGCGATCTTCGTGTTGGTGCTGTGTGCCGCCCCGCTGCRCCACCTCGACCTCGCGCTGGCCGACGACACGGTCCTGCCGGCGACCGCGGAGGCTCACGTCGTCAACGACGCGATGCGGGAGGACTTCGTCGTCTGCCTGTCCTGCCAGATTCCGATCGTGGTGCCCGGAGTGGACGCGCGGGACCCGGGGAGCGCCGAGAAGCTGACCGACTACGCGACCCGCCTGTCCGCGCTGCCGGGCGTTGCCCGCATCGACACCGTCACCGGCAGCTTCCTGCGGGGCGAGCGGGTCGGTGTGGTGCCGAAGACTGCGATGAGGTACGTCGGAACGCACCGCGGCGCCTGGCTGTCGGTGTGGCAGACCGACAGGTCTCCGCTGTCCGAGTCGGCGAAGGACCTGGTCCGGAGGCTGCGGGCGGCACCGGCGCCGTTCGGCGTCCTCATCGGCGGACTCGCGCCGCACTTCCTCGACACCTCGCATTCCATCAAGCGGAGTCTGCCGCCGGCCTTCGCCGTCGTGATGACGGCGACCTTCATCCTGCTGTTCCTGTTCACCGGCAGCGTGCTCCTTCCGCTGAAGGCGATGTTCCTCAACACGCTGAACCTCGCTGCCACCGTCGGGCTGCTGGCGTTCGTCTTTCAGGACGGACACCTGACCGGTCTGGTCGGCGACTTCCAGGTGTCGGGCACGCTGGAGATGACCAGCCCGGTCCTGATGTTCTTCATCGCGTTCGGGCTCAGCATGGACTACGAGATCTTCCTGCTCGCCCGCATCCGCGAGGAGTACCTGCGGACGGGAGACAACCGCGATTCCGTCGCCCGTGGGCTGGGGACGACCGGTCCACTGATCACGAGTGTGGCGCTCGCTCTCATCGTGGTCATGGTTGCGCTGTCCGCGTCGGACATCAGCATGATCAAATTGGTGGGTATCGGGCTGACCGTGTCGATCGTGCTCGACGTGACCCTCGTTCGAGCGATCCTCGTCCCGGCGTTCATGGCCCTGGCGGGCGACTACAACTGGTGGGCTCCCGAGCCGCTGCGCCGTCTGCACGCGCGGTTCAGCCTGCGGGAGGGCGGCGACGAAGCGGCCTCGCACGCGGGGGACCCGGGGCCCGGGGGACCCCCCGACCCCGGGGGACACTCCGACCCCGGCAACCGCATGACGACGAAGATCATTTATCGGCGGGGGCGGGGAGAACCTACCCGAGGGGCCCGGCCGCCGGTCGGGCCGGCCCCGACCTGGCACTACTACCTGCGCCCGCGGCGGCGCGCGGACGGTGGGCCCTTACCGGCCATGATGGGTATCCGGGGTTTCGCACTCGACGACATCCGCGTCGAAAGCGCATAGGTAGTACGCATTAGGTAGTAAACGCCAATCTCGGCCTTGGCCGGTAGCCTCGGGAGCTGACGACTCCTACCCGCCGCCGCGGGCTTGCGCGGTCCGCCTGCGGTTGGCCTTCTTGATCGCATCGACGAGATCGTCCCTCGACATCGTCGAGCGGCCGGGGATGTCGAGCTCACGGGCGAGCGCGCGCAGGTGTGTCAGCGAGGCGTTCGCGTCCACGCCCTCGGCGGTCGGCCCGCTGTGCTGGGAGGCGGGCGTCGGCTTGGCGGCCTGATCGTCGGAGGGACCGGGCCGACTCTTCGGCCGCCAACGGTCCCCCACCTTCTCGTGGGTGTGCTTGAGCGCGGCAAAGGCCGCACGGTGGGCACGCGCACCCTCACCGTAGGTTTCCACCGCCGAGTCGTGGGTCTTCTTCCAGGTGCGGATGGCCTGATCGTCGGAGCGGGTGATGGTGGACGGAACGTCGTCCCGCATCTCGTCGGCCTGCGCCTTCTTGTCGGTCTTGTCGGTCCGCGGCTTCTTCCCGACCATGGCACTCCTCCTCCCGAACGGATGCTCAGGTCCTCCCGAGCGGATGCTTATGGACCTTCCCTCGATGCCGGGACGTATTCCCGTCCCCGTTGCCGCCGGGTAGCTCGTGGCCCGTGGTGGATCTCTTGGCGCCTTGATGCAAAGAGTGAGGCATCGGCTACCGTAGCGTGCCAATGTCTCGACCATGACGACCCGAAGGACGCCTCATGTCCCATGCCGCTGACCCGTTTCGTCGGCGTCGCCGTGAGCCCGGTCTGTCCCGGCGCGGAATTCTCGGTCTCGCCGGTGCCGGTCTGGGTGGAGGGGCGGAGGCGCTGCTCGCCGCCGCGCCGAGCAGCGCGTCCGCTGGCCCGGCCGGGCCAGCGGACGCGGGGGCCCGACCCGGTGCGGAAGCGCGGGCCCTCTCGGCGCCGGGGACGCGTGTCGTGCTCGTGCCCCGGACCCTGGCCGCCGTGACGAGGGGAGCGGGGCCCGCGACGTCGGATTTCGACATCGGTTACGTGGCGGTCCGATGGACACGTGACGGGAACGATCGCGCGGCGGATGGCAGGGCCGGTTCCGGGGGTGCCGGCACGGGGACCGCCGGGACCGCCGATGCCGGCGGTGCCGTTTCTCGGGGCGCCGAGATCCGGCTGCGCCAGCCGGGGGGTGGGTTCGACGCATGGCGGCCGCTGGCGGTCGGCTGTCCGGCGGAGCGGGACGATTCGCCGGCCGGGGGGAGGAGCGCCGCCGTGCTGGTCGCCGCGCACCGCGCGACCGGCTACGAACTGTGGTTGCCACCCGGCGCGACGTCCGTGACGTCCACCGCCCTGAACACGACGTCGGGGCCGTTGCAGCGGTTGACGGCCCCCATTGTGTCCGCCTATGCCGCCCTTTCCGCGATCTCGGCTTCCCGCGCCGCCCTTTCCGCGCCTTCGGCTTCCCGCGCCGCCTGGTCGCCGGGGCTCTTCGCCGCGCCCAGGTCGTCGCCGCCGCCCCGGGTCGCGACCGCGTCCGGGGTGTCGGCGGTCCCCGCCGCGCCGGTCGCCCCCGTCCGGCTGCCGGCGACGCTTGACCTGCGCTACCTGCCCCGGGCCGCGTGGGGCGCGGACGAGTCGCTACGGCTGTCCCCCTCGTCCGGCAGCGGTTGGAAACCGACGTACCACCCGGGCCAGGTGGTCACGGTTCATCACACGGTGACGCCCAACGACGATCCGAACCCCGCCGCCACCGTGCGGGCGATCTACCACTTCCACACGGTCGAGCGGGGATGGTCGGACATCGGGTACCACCTCCTCATCGACGAGGCGGGCACGCTCTACGAGGGCCGGTGGTCGGGAACGGACAGCGTTCCCGGCCACCGGGAGGACGGCTACGTGGTGACGGGCGCGCATGTGGCGGACTTCAACGCCGGCAACGTCGGCGTCGCGCTGCTCGGTGACCTGCGGACGCGCATCCCCACCGCCGCCGCCCGTCGCACGCTCGTCCTGGTGCTGCTCGCGTTGACCGGAGCGCATCATCTCGACCCGCTCGGCACCGTCCACTACGTCAATCCGGTGAGTGGCAGGCGTCGTACCGTCCCGGCCGTCAGCGGGCACCGCGACTGGATGGCCACCGAATGTCCGGGCGGCACGGCCTACACCGCCCTGGCAGGTGTGCGGACGGACGTCGCCCGGCAGCTGATGTGAGGCTCACCGGCTGGTGCCCCGCCGGGCGACGGGGTGGGCCGTGGACGGATTCAGGGGCGCCAGCCGGCATAGACCGCGAACCTGCCGTGCTTGACGACGCAGTCGACCGGCGCGAATCCGGCGTCGGCCAGCCAGTCGAGCTGGTCGGCGAGCGGCGCGCACCGATCGAAGGACATCCGCCGCAACGCGGCCTCCCACTCGGCGTCGTCCGAACCCGCCGCCCGGGCCTGCCGTTCGTGCATGTCCTCGTACTGCCGGGTCAGGGCGGCGGTTGGGCCGTTGACCTGCTCGAGGTTGACGAACAGCCCACCCGGCCGCAGGACGTCGCGCACCCGGCGGAACAGGTCGCGCTTGCCGGGGTCGTCGAGGTGGTGGATGGCCAGCGCCGAGACGACCGCGTTGAACGGGCCGGGAGGCAGGGCGGATGCGAGGTCCGCGACGGTGACGGCCTCGACCGGGCCGCCGGACAGCCGCGCCTGGGCCTTGGCCAGCATCGGCGCGGCGCGGTCGAACAGGTGCAACCGGACGTCGGGGACGGYCGCGACGACCGCGGCGGCCAGCAGACCGGTGCCCGCGCCGAGGTCGAGCACCGCCGGTCGGGCGCCACCCTGGCGTGCCACCAGGTCGCCGACCGATCCGTACAGCAGGTCGAAGGAGGGGACGAGCCGGCGGCGCTCCCCGTCGTAGGTCCCGGGATCCCAGCTGGGTGTCTCATAATATGAGATAGGCATCTCATTCATTGAACAATCATACGATCGGGCCCGGCCGCGCAGCACCGCTTCCGGCGGGTCCGCACATCGTGCGTCACCCCGCAGGTCCGCCCCGTACTCCGCCCCTTGGGCCTCGTGGCGCCCTGTACGCCGGCGTTCGCTCCCGCTCGTCCCGCTGTCGGCGTCGATCTCGCCGACGGTGTTGCCTTCGGTACCTGAAACTCACAGGTACCTGAAAGTATGATGTTGTTCGCGTCATGTCTCGGGAGGCGTCACGTTCGGGAGGAGGGACGCTCGGGAGGAGGGACGCATGAAACGGGTGGCCGCGGTGAGCACAGCGACGGCGGTCGCCCATGTCCTGYGGGAGGAGATTCTCAGCCGGCAGGACGGCGACCTGTACCTTGGCCAGGAGAACGAGCTGCTGGCCCGGCTCGGCGTCAGCCGGCCGTCGCTGCGTCAGGCGGTGCGGCTGTTGCAGGCCGAGGGGATCCTCACCGTCCGCCGGGGTCATCACGGCGGTCTGTACGGACAGCGGCCGGACGCGGCCGGGGTCGCCCACATGGCGTCGGTCTTCCTGCGCACCCGTCGGGCCTCGTTCGCCGACCTCAGCGCGACCCACGCCCTCATCACCACAGAGTGCGCCCGGCTCGCCGCGCTCAATCCGGATCCGGCCGAGCGGGGTCGGYTGCTGACCTTCGTTGACGCCGACGCCGGTGGGGACGCCCGCGACCACGCCCGGGCCCGGGCGCAGTGGGGCGTGCTGCTCGCCGAGATCGCCCGCAGCCCCACCCTTCAGCTCTTCGAGGACGTGCTCGGTTCGCTGTCGCGGTATCCGACCTCGCGGCCGTTCCTGCTCGACCCCGACAGCGTCGCCCTGGCCTGGGAGCAGTGTCGGTGGATCGCGGAGGCGGTGCGGGACGGCGATGCCGACACCGCCGCCATGCTGTGCCGCGAGCACGAGGACGCGATGGCCCGCTACCTCCGCGACCAGCCGGATGATCTCCTCGGCTGGTGAGCCGTCCGGCCGGGTCCATGCCGCCACCCTCGCGCATCGTCTGCCCGGCGATAGTGGCCGGCTGGCCGGGCGCGCGGGGTGGGGCCCCGTGCCTCAGACCGTGAACGTCCTGGTGATGGCCTGCTCGGTCTGCTGGAACGAGCCGTTGGAGTCGTGCACCGCCGTCTTGAGCGCCAGGATGTCCTCGGTCAGCTCGCCGGCCGCCGTCGACCACGTGGTCCGCAGCGGGGCGTACGCCTGCTGCTCCGTGCTGCGCCAGCTCAACGCCGCCGACCTGACGGCGGCGTTGGGGTGTCCGTAGGCGGATGAGCCGCGGGCCCCGGCGCCGCCGGGGTCCACGGGCCGCCTCGGTCCACGGGTCGGGTTCAGTCCAGCAGGCCGCTCTGCCGGGCGGCGTGCACGGCTGCCGTACGGTTACGGACCCCCATCTTGCGCATGATGCTGCGCATGTAGGTCTTCACGGTCTCGGCGCGGATCGTGAGGTGCTCCGCCGCCTCGACGTTGGAGCAGCCGGTGGCCACGAGGGTCAGCACCTCCATCTCCCGCAGGGTGAGGCGGAAGGGCGGCGGCTTCGGCGGGCCGGGCGTGACGACCGGTTCGTTGCGCAGCAGGGAGTAGATGTGCAGGATCTGCCGCCGGAGATGGGGGGCCGTCATCTGGGCGCTCAGCTCCAGTAGCTCGATCTGGGCCAAACGGACCCGCTCCCGCTGCGTGCGAGAGTCGGGCGGCTGTCCATCGGCGACGAATGGTCCCGGTGCGTGGTCAAAGCCGGCGGGGGTCATCGTCCGGTGCAGGCGCACCTGCATCGGGATCGAATCCGATGCCACTGGGCCCATTATGCTCCTCTCCCTATCCACGTCGATAACCCGGCTACCTCCGGCTGGGCGCCCCCGGCCAATCAGGCGCGTACCGGTGTATTCATGAAGGGGTGGTCGGTCCCGGGATCAGCCGTACACCACCTTTGTGCGATGCCTTCCATGATCCGATCGCGGGTGAAGTGGACACACCGCCACGTCGGCTCCGCTCCAGGCTGGCCGTCCGTCTTCGTCGGATGGCCGCTGCCGGCTACATCGAAAAGGTTATCTCCTTGCCCCGGCCGGTCGTCAATGGTGTCGCTCCCATGGGTGAGAACATACTGCTCCCCCCAGTCGGAAGGTTCGAGGGTAGTCTTGAATGCTACCCCGAAAGGGGCTCCTTCGGGTGCGTCATGTCACGTCGCCGCACCAAGGTCCCCCTCGGTTTGAGGGGGTGCGAAGGAGATTCCTGGAGGTCGGCGGAAACCCGCACGTCAGCGGGTTGATGGTGGGCAGCGGAAACGGCCTCGGGAGTTATCCGATGAGCCGGCTGGGTTAATAGATGGGACGGCGGCGGATGAT
>NZ_MRUJ01000027.1:0-988 GCF_002099325.1 Frankia sp. KB5
ACGTCGCGGGCGGGACGCGATTCGCGCCGTGGCGACCGGAGACGGTCTACGACCTGGTCCGCCGGCTGCGCCGCGACCTCGCCGGGAAGGTCCCGACGGGCTGGGCGCCCCACTGGCTGCGCCACTCGCACGCGACCGCCCTGCTGCTGGCAGGGGTRCCGGTGCACGTCGTGTCCCGCCGGCTCGGCCACGCCGAYGTGCAGACCACGCTGGAGATCTACGCCCACGTGACCGAGGACACCGACGCGCGAGCAGCGGCGAGCTGGCGGGCGTTCACCGCCGGCTGGCGCCCCCAGGCCGTGGCCGGCGGCGGGCAGATCGGACCGTGCTCGTGAACATCACGGTCGAGGAAGTCATGGACAACCTGGCCRCCGCGGGGTGCGGATATGCCCCCGTGATCCTGGACCAGTTGTGGGCGACGGTTCCTGATGACCTGCGGCTGGGCCGGCTGTCGGCGGCGACGRTGCCCGAGCGCTACCGCAACGCGTTCACCGCGGCCGCCCCGAGCAACGCGATCCTCGTCGAGAGACTGCCGGAGCCGATGGRCCGCGAGCTGACCTGGTGCTGCCTGAGGGTGATCGAGCTGGGCGGGAAGATCGCGCTACCGGGGGTGGCGATGCTGACCCGCCGCCTCGCCGAGGCCGTCGCCGACCTCGGCGCTCGCGGCCCCGTCTCGCTGATGGACCTGCCCGCGCGGGACTGGTGTCAGCAGTTCTCGTTGGCGGTCCACCGGCGCAAGGGCAGGCTGCCGACCGCGCGCTCGACGCAGACCGTGCGGGAGACCTTGGTGCGGTTCCTGCGGCTGCTCGCCCTCGCCTACGACACCAGACCCTGGTGGCAGCGGGAGTCCTGGAACCCGGTCGAGGATCCCCGCATCCCGCTGCGCGCGCACGAGCCCCAGGGCCGCGAGGCGATCTACTTCCAGCGCGTCAGTGCGTCCCGGCTGCGCCTCGGCCTGCAGTGGTACTGCAAGATCAGCCTCGAGACC
>NZ_MRUJ01000259.1:0-13840 GCF_002099325.1 Frankia sp. KB5
GAGTGCAGCGACCGGTCGCGGTCCCCCGACCTGGACGTCCAGCGCGGGCGTCCAGCGCGGGCGTCCGCGGCATCCGCACCTGGCGAGCGTCCACGGGAAGGGTGCGCTGTGGGTACACAATCCGCGGAGACAACGGACGCACGAGCCGGCGAGGCCCCCAAGCAACGGGCAAGCACGCAGGATCAGGTCGATGCGGTGCCGGCGCCCGGCCAGTGCACTCTGAGTGAACTACTGGCAGTTCTCGACCTCGGCGGGGATGTTCCGCCGGTGCCGGCCCGATGCCTGCCCAGCACACACGGCGGCGTCCTCGGGGCGCAGCTGCTCGGCCAGCAGATCGTTCTCGCCGAGCGCATGACCCCCAACAAGATCACGCACAGCCTGCAAACGGTGTTCATGCGCCCCGGCGACTGCCGCCAACCGGTCTGGATCGACGTCGAGCGGCTGGCCCACGGGCGGTCGATCGACTCCCTGGCCCTGACCTTCCGGCAGGACTCGTTGCAGATCTGCCGGGCGGACGTGATGCTCCGTTCCCCGGAGCCGGACTTCCTGCGCCTGCGCTCCACCGAGTCCGACTTCCTCGGCCCGCAGCACGCCAGCCCCCTTGACCGTCCGATGATGCCCTGGGAAGTTCGGGTGCTTCCCCGAGCGGACACCCATCAGCTGGACCAATGGCAGCRCATCCCCGAGGCGCCGGAGGACCGGTCCCTGTGGAGGGCGTTCATCGCGCACAGCTGCGAGTTGCTGCCGCTGTCCGACCTGCTGGCCGTCACCGGCCTGACCCCCACCAAGCGCCTGGCAGTCGCTGTCCTATCGCAGAATGTGACCTTCTACGACGACCTGGACGTCCGGGACTGGCATCTGTTCCGGGTGCGTACCCTGCACGCGGGCCACGGCCGGGCGATCGGTCGCGTCGAGGTCTTCGGCCCGGACGGGGAGCTACGCGCGGGCAGTGAGCTCGTCGGGCTGCTGCGCGGATCCGCGATCTGATGTCCGCACGGCTGATAGAAATGGATCAGATCTCCGCGAGTGCCTGGTCCTCGTCATCCGAGGCCCCGGACGCGGTCTTCTCCGTCGCGCCGAGGGGCGGCTCCGGCTCGGGCCGCCGGACACGGGGCAGCAGCAGCGCGGCCAGGATCCCGACCGCGAGGACGCAGCCGCCGATGAACAGCCCGAGGGAGTAGCCGGAGGCCAGCGCGTCAAGCCGCGCGGCCCCGTGCCTGAGGCGGCCGTCGGTATGCCTGGTCGCGATCGTCGACACCGCGGCGAGGCCGATCGCCGCGCCGATCTGGCGGCTGGTGTTGATCAGACCCGACGCGAGGCCCGCCAGGCGCATCGGCACGCCCGCCGTGGCCGCAGCGACCATCGCGACCATGATAGACCCCACCCCCAGCCCGACGATCAGGACCGGGCCGAACACGTGCACCCAGTACGAGCCGTCCCGGGTGATCGTCGACATCCAGAGCAGACCCGCCGTTCCGCTCACGAGACCGAACACGATGATCGGCCGCGGACCGAGCCGCCCGATCATCCGGGTGACAATCCGCGAGGCAACGATGATCATGAGCGGCATCGGGAGCATGGCCACCCCGGCGCGCAGCGGGCTGTAACCCTGAACCTGCTGGAGGAAGAGGGTAAGGAAAAAGAAGATCGTGAACATAGCGGCGCCGAGGAAGGCTGCGACCGAGTTCGCCGCGGCGAGCCCGGGGTAGCGGAAGACGCTCAGCGGCACCAGCGGGGCGGGGGTCGTGACCTCGACGGCCACGAACGCGGCAAGAAGCACTACCGCCCCGGCCAGCATCCCGAGTGTGACCGGGGACGTCCAGGAGGAACTCTCGGTGCGGACGATGACGTAGACCGACAGCACCAGACCCCCGGTGACGGTCACCGTGCCGGGAATGTCGAGATCACGCAGCCGGCTCAGTTGGCCCCGCGACTCGACGAGCACGAGCCGGGCGGCCACGAGGAGCGCCACGCCGATCGGCACGTTGACGAACAGCACCCACCGCCAGTTCGCGACCTCGGTCAGCGCACCGCCGACGATCGCGCCAAGCGCCCCGCCGCTGGCCGCGGTGGCGCCCCACGCGCCCAACGCCCGGGTCCGCTCCCGCCCCTCGGCGAAGGAGGTCATCAACAGGGTCAGCGTCGCCGGGGCGAGCACGGCCCCGCCCAGCCCCTGCACGGCCCGGGCGACGATGAGCTGCGCCTCGGTCCGCGCAAAACCACCGCCGAGGCTCGCCAGGGTGAACAGCGCCAGCCCGGCCACGAACACCCGGCGGCGACCGAACAGATCCGCCGCCCGGCCGCCGAAGAGCAGCAGACCCGCGAACGCGATCGTATAGGCGTTGACCACCCACTGCAGGCCGCTCGCCGTCATCCCGAGATCGGTCTGCATCGACGGCAGCGCGACGTTCACGATCGAAATGTCCAGAACGACCATGAACTGGGCCAGGCAGCAGACGGCCAGCACGGCCCAGCCCGGAATCCGCCGGCCCGGCGGTGCGCCACCTTCCGGCGAGGCGCCCGCCCCGGTACCGGCGGTCCTGCCGACCACGGCACCACCCTCACCCGAACCACCCTCGTCCGAATCTGCCCTCACCCGAATACCTCCAAGCTCCAGCCTTCGTACAGCTCCAGCCTTCGTACACCGTACGAACGCTGGGCCAACCCTACGCCGTACGATGTACCAACGCCAAAATGGCAGCCCGTGCCTCCTGCCAGGAGGCGTCCTGYCAGGAGGTGAGTGGCGATGGCGGCGCCGCCGAGTGCGGCCCCGGGGCGGCCCCCGGGGAAGCCGATGGCACGGGTGTCCACCCCACCGGGATGCCGGACGCCCCTGAGCGGTGAACGGCTGGCCCTGGCCGCGATGGAGATCGCCGACGCGGAGGGGCTCGCGGCGGTGTCGATGCGGCGGATCGCCGCACATCTGGGCGTCGGGACGATGACGCTTTACCACCACGTCCGGGACAAGGACGAACTGACCGGCCTGATGTGGGACGCGTTCCTGGCCGGGCATCTGCTGGACGAGATTCCCGAGGACTGGCGGGACGGCCTCACCCAGATCGCCCGGCGCGCGAGGCGGTCCTTCCAGGAACATCCCTGGGCCCTTCGGATCGGCATCCGCCGGGGTTTCGGTCCCAACAAGCTGCGGCACATCGAGCAGTGCCTGACCGTCGCCTCGAAGATCACCGATGATCCGCAGGACCAGCTGCGCATCATCCACTCGCTTAATGATCTGGTGGTCGGCTGCACGCTGCGCGAACTCGGCGACCGAGAGGATTTCGACCGCCGACGGCCTCCGGCGGCCGACGCCCAGAATCGCCCCGGTGTCCCGACGGCGCAACCGGTTTTCTCCGTCCAGGTCCTTGACGCCCAGGTCCTCAACCGCGCGCAGAGCGCCGAGGACGCACAGACCGCCGAGAAGGAGTACCCACGGCTGCGCGCCATCGCCGCCCTCGGCTGCGGATACACGGCGCCGCGCTTCGAGCAGGCGCTGAAATGGCTTCTCGACGGGATCGCCGTCGCGTACGCGCCGGAGCCGCCAACCGACCAATGATCGGTCGGCCGGGACGTAGCCGACCGGGGAACAGCCGGGCGATGTTCCGCCGACGATGATCACTGCGCTCGTGCCCCGTGCCCGCCGACGTCACGGCGGATGCCGAATTCGCTGCGGATGCGAAGAAGGGCGAAGAAGGAGGCGTAGCGGTCTTCACGGACACGACTGGAGTAGCTACCGTCGGAGAGAATAAACGCCGCTGACCGTCCACGAGCCGCATTCGGGGCATTATCACCATGACCGCTCGGCTACCTCGTCACGTCGCGCCGCTCGCCGTTGGCGAGCCCACCTCACTCGGGCCCTACCAGCTGCTCGGTCGGCTGGACGCCGGCATCACCGGCATCGTCTATCTGAGCCGTGCGGTCGGAGGCGCGCAGGTCGCGGTCCGCGCGCTGCACCCGGGCGACGCCCTGCGCGCGGACATGCGGGCCCGGTTCGCGGCGGCGATCGACCGCGCTCGCGTGCTGGCCGGGGCACACACCTGCGGCGTGCTCGACGCCGCGCCCGCCGCCGAGCGGCCCTACATGGTCACGGAGTTCGTCGGGGGCCCGACCCTGGCCCGCGAGCTCACCGAACGCGGACCGCTGTCCTCGGACGAGATCGACCGCCTTGCCCGGACCCTGTTGGAGACCATCGATGCGGCGCACCGCACGGTCGGCGCACTCGGCGACCTGACGGCAACGGATGTCGTGCTCTCCGTTACCGGGCCGCGGCTGGTAGACCTGGGTGTCGCGGCGGCCCTGCGGCCACTGCTGCTGTCCCCCGCGGCCGGCTCGGCCGGCGGGACGGCGCCCGGGACGCCGCACATCGTCGCCGGGCGCTCCGGCCACCTGTGGCCTCCCCCCAGCAGCCCCGGCTATGTGCCCGGCTATGGCTACGGTCCCGCGGCGGGTGGCTGGGAGGGCCCCGCCGCTGACATCGTCGCGTGGGCCGGGATCGTCGATCTGGCCGCGACGGGAAAGCCCAGCGGGTCTGTCGAACCCGCGGCCCGGGCCGGACGACGCCGCGCCGACCGGTCGGAGCACACGGCTCCCATCGGCGAGGGGGTGCGGCGAGCGCTCGCCCGTGTGCGACAGGCCGATGGGGCCTCTCTGCCCGATACCACCGAACTGCTGGCGCTGCTCGCCGGATCGAAGCCGCGGTCGACCCGAGCGGCGTGGGGCCGTGGCCGACAGGCCGCCACGGCTCACGGCGGGCGGGCGGGCGCCGCGACGACAGGCGCGGATCCGCGGCCTGAGCCTACCGATCCTCGACCACCGACCCGGACGGCTCCCCCCGGAAAGGCTCCCCTCAGGACGGCCACGGGCGGGCGGCACAGCACCGGTCGGCGGGCACCGAGCCCCACCGGGAGTGTCCCGGACCCGATGGCCGCCCGGGCGCTGCCGCCGCTCCCGACACTGCCGCCGCCCCCGACACTGCCACCGCCCCCGACACTGCCACCGACCCCGACACTGCCCCCGACCCCGACACTGCCCCCGACCCCGACACTGCCACCGCCGGAGCGCCGGGAGGCCTCCCCGCGTCCGGATTCCGGGCGAGCGGACTCCGGGCGAGCGGCATCGGTGAGATCCACATCAGCGAGGCGGGCGGCCGAGCCACGGGTGGAACGCCTGCCGGCGGACCCGCTCGTTCGTGCTCGCCGGTCCCGGATGCGCCCGGTCGCCGCATTCGCGGTGGCCGCGGTGGCCGCTGTGGCCGCCGCAGCCACCGCTGCGGGGCTCAACTCCTCGCCCGACGACGTGACCACGGGTGCGCGTGCTCCGTTGCACGAGTCACAGCCGGACGACGGCGGCACCGTGGACACTCCGAGCAGCGGCCGGTCCGGATCCCGCGAGGGCCGCCCGCCCGTGCGGACACCAGCCGCCCCCCGGCCCGCCGCGTCAGGCAGCCCCGCCACGGGGGAGCTCGCCGTGGACGAACCCGGCTCAGGTGGGCCCAGCGCCCCCGGCGGCGGATCCGTCCTCGGCCCGACCGAAGAGGAACAGCAGAACGACCTGGCGGCGGAGGACTTCGCTCTGAACACCCTGCGCCTCGCGGCGGGTGGCAGGTCCGCGCCGCCCGGGCGCTCCTCCGGCGGCCCGGCGTCGGCGGCCTCCCCGCCTGCGCACCAGGCACCGCCCGTTCTCGCCGCCGCCCCGCCGGTGCCGACCAGGCCGTCCGCAGCGGCGGCAGGAGTGGCCGCCGGGCCGATCGAGGCCAGGACCCCGACCACCCGCACCCCGACCACYGGCACCCCGGCCACCGGTGGCCGGACCACCCGCGCGGCAACGACCGCCAGCGCAGCTTCCGTGACGTCCACGGCGACCAAGCCCCCGACCCGGCCGGCAACGACCCGGCCGGCAACGACCCGGCCACCGGCCACGACGGCTCCGGCCAGGAGGAGTCTCGCCCCGGTGCAGGTGGACGTCGTGACGTTGGCCCCGCGGTAGCCCAGGCCCCGCGGCGACCTCCGCCGGTTACCGCTGTCGTTCGCCCGAGCCGGCGACGGAGGTCGCCCCCGCCCGTACGGCACCGTCGGGCCAGATGATCTGGAGGGGTTTGCGTCGCCAGCGCGCGTAGGAGACGACGTCCGCCGTCCCCCCGAAGCCACGCGCCGGCAGACCGTCCCACACCGCGAGAACCCGGTCGGATGCGTCGACCAGAAGGCGGCTCGCCGACATCAGGCTGGGCAGATCGGGCTTCGCCCGGTCCTGGCTGCGTATCTCGGTGGCGCGGCCGAGCAGCCGGTCGTAGTTGCGCCGATGCGTAGCGGGTTGAAAGTCCCGGTAACCGGCCGCGGGTATCATGACGATGAGCCGGCCCCCAAGTTCGAGGACCACGTCGGCGAAGATGGTGTCTGCTCCCTCGGCCAGGCAGCTGATCCCGGTCAACCCGGCCGCGGCGAGAGGCGCCAGCACCCGGCGCATCTCGCCGGCCGTGTATTCGGCTTGCCCGCCGGAGAGCCCGCGGTGACCCGTCACCCCGATGACGACCATGCCGTTGTCACCCCGTCCGGCGGTGACGACGGAAACAGCGGTGACCATCGCGCGATGCAGCGCCCGATGCGGACCGCGACGGCCAGGGTCGGCGTCGAGAGAACACCGGGCGAATGTACCCAAGGGGATCCGGGGCCAGGGCGGTTCGTCACCGGATCGGGCCTGTCACGGGGCTGTGGCGGGGGTCGCCTGGCTCCTGCATCCGACCGCATTCCGACCCGCAGGCGTGCGGGCGYGCGGGCGTGCGGGCGTGCGGGCGTGCGGGCGTGGAACGCTAGAACCTGAAGTCGAGATGAGGTCAACCGTGCGAAGGTGAGGATGCGCGCCTACGGTCAGCGGCTGGCCGACCCGTACCAGGCCGGACGGGTGTTAGTGAGCCAGGCGGGGACCAGTCGGCGCAGGTCGGCGGGCCTTAGTTCCAGGTCGAGCAGGCTCCCAAGGGACACCGAGACGATGTCGAGATCATTCAGCCTGCTCCCGAAGTCGGCGCCCCACGACCGGTCAGCGGCGAAGACGACGTCGAGCACCCCCGTCCGCCCACCGCGTTCGATCGAGATGCTCTCGATGCCGCCCACGAACGTCAGGTAGTCCAGTTCGATACCGGCCTGCTCGTTCAGCAGCCGGCGCAGCGCCGCCTGCACGGTCTCCCCCGGCTCAACCCGGCCTCCCGGCAAGTGGAACGACTTCTGGCCACGCTCGTTGGCGAGCAGCACCCGATCACCCGCCACGAGCAGCGCGCGCGCGTTGATCCGCACGGGGCCGGCGACCGGGTCACCGTAGGACGTGGTGGCGGTCGGTTTGGAAGCGAGCGGTGTCACGGGTGCTCCAGGAGTGGCGAGTCGGGCAGGGGGCGAGTCGGGCCGAGAAGGGCAACCTCCGCATCGTGCCCCGCCGGACCGGATCGTGATGCGCCAACCGGTCATCCGGCCGACATCGGGTCGGTCGAGGACACGGTCCCGTCAATCCGACCACCTCGCCGCCCGACCCGCAGGAGCGGATATTTCTCTGTGATTTCTCCGTAATTTCGGATCATGCGTCGCAGCTCCCCCGAAGATGCGGGTACGATCACCCCATGCCGAGATTCCGGATCAGCGAGGCCGCCGCGCTGCTCGGTGTCAGCGACGACACCATCCGCCGGTGGGCGGACAGCGGCCGACTGCCAACCGTCCTGGACGACGCCGGCCGCCGGGCGATCGAAGGCGGCACCCTGGCCGGATTCGCCAAGGATCTGGCGACCGAGCAGACCGCCGCCCAGACGCCGGTCGTCGCCGAATCCGCGCGTAACCGCTTCCCCGGGATTATCACCCGCGTGGTGCGCGACACGGTGATGGCCCAGGTCGAGATCCAGGCCGGCCCGCATCGCCTGGTCTCGCTCATGAGCCGGGAGGCCGCCGACGAACTCGGGCTGGAAGCCGGCGTCCTCGCGGTCGGCGCGGTGAAGTCGACCAACGTCGTCATCGAGCTTCCCGAGCGTCGTTGACCCCGATCAGCGAGAAGGGCCTGCCCGCCGTGTCGACCCGCGGCGGTTCGCTCCTTCGAGGGGGTCAGCCGGAGCAACGGGCCGTCGGCCCGCGCGGCCGGTTCGGCCCGCGCGGCCGGTTCGGCCCGCGCGATCGGGCACCCCGGCCGGGTGACCCGCGGACCGGCGGACATCCACGCCGCACGGTTCGCCGGGAAACGCGCCGCCGGATGTCCTGGGCGCTACTGGTGCCGGCCGGGATCGCTGGCCTGTTCCTGCTCCTGCCGCTCGTCGGCCTGCTCGTCCGCGCTCCCTGGTCCGCCCTGCCCGATCTGCTCACCGAGATCGCGGTCCGGCAGGCCCTCCTCCTGTCGGTGGAGACGGCCACCGCCACGACCGTGCTGTCGCTGCTGTTCGGTGTCCCCCTGGCCTGGCTGCTGGCCCGCACGCGTTTTCCCGGCCGGTCTCTGCTGCGTRCCCTGGTCACCCTCCCGCTCGTGCTGCCGCCAGTGGTCGGCGGCGTGGCCCTACTTCTGGTACTGGGTCGGCGCGGCATCGTCGGCCAGTACCTCGATGGCTGGTTCGGCATCACCATCCCGTTCACCAGCGTCGGCGTGGTGATCGCGCAGACCTTCGTGGCCATGCCGTTCCTCGTCGTGTCCGTCGAGGGCGCRCTGAACAGCGCCGATCGGCGGTTCGAGGACGCCGCCGCCACCCTCGGCGCCGGGCCGTGGATGACGTTTCGCCGAGTCACCATGCCGATGACGGCGCCGGCGGTGGCCGCCGGCGCGGCGCTGTGCTGGGCCCGCGCCCTCGGCGAGTTCGGGGCCACGATCACGTTCGCCGGCAACTTCCCCGGGACCACCCGGACCACGCCGCTCGCGGTCTACCTGGCGCTGGAGACGGACTCGGACACCGCCATCGCGCTGTCACTCGTACTGCTCGCGGTCTGCGTCGGGGTTCTGGTGGCGCTGCGGGGCCGGTGGTTCCCCGGCACCCGGCGAATTTTACGCAACCGGGGAACGCGTGACGGCGCCCCCGATGCGCTCGAGCGGAGCATCCCGTGAACACAGGGCATCCCGTGAACACCGTCACCGGAGATTCGGCGCGGGCGGCGCCCTCCGCCCCCGGCCTGGATCCGGCGTCAGGCGGGCTCAGCGCGCTGATGACGGTGCGACGGGGCCAGTTCGTGCTCGACGTCGAGGTCAGCGTGGCACGGGGGGAGACGGTCGCCGTCCTCGGCCGCAGCGGGGCGGGCAAGAGCACGCTGCTGCGGGCCCTGGCCGGTCTCCTCCCGCTCGACGAGGGCCGGATCACCCTCGCCGGCGAGGTTCTCGACGACCCGGCCGAGCACCGCTTCGTCCCGTCCGAACAGCGGCCGGTCGGCATGGTCTTCCAGGACTACCTGCTGTTCCCACACCTGCGGGCCCGCGACAACATCGCCTTCGGCCTGCGGGCCCGCCTCGGTCAGGGCCGGCGGCACGCCCGGGCGTCCGCGGACACCTGGCTGGAACGGTTCGGGATCGGCCATCTCGGCGACCGGCGACCGGATGCCCTGTCCGGCGGCCAGGGGCAACGGGTGGCGCTCGCGCGGGCGCTGGCATCAGGGCCCGGACTGCTGCTGCTCGACGAACCGCTCGCCGCGCTCGACACCGCGACCCGCCGCGAGGTCAGGTCCTTCCTGCATAATGTGCTACCGACGCTGGCGGCTCCGGTGCTCATCGTCACGCACGATCCCACGGACGCCGAGGTTCTCGCCGACCGCATCCTCGCCCTCGATGCGGGGCGGGTCGTCGACCAGGCCTGATCCGGTCCGCTCAGCCGGCCCCGCCGCATGCCTCCTCGTCGCGGTGACGGATCTCGGCATCCGGACCCGGGTAGACGAAGCTGACGTGCCCCGTGCCGGACCAGCGGACCGCAAACGGCGGATCCCCCGCCACCGAGCGCACCTCGAAGATCTCGCCGAGTCGATCCGGCTGCCGGGTGGTGTGACGGTGGACCACCAGAGTGTCGCCCGGGTGGGCACGCATCGCCCGGCGTCGCGCGGAGGGCAGGTCAGTACCCGGTCAGGCGCGACCGGGATGGCCGGCCAACGCCAGGTGATCGACGAACCAGTCACGCGCGAGCGCGGCCGCCTGCTCCAGGGCACCCGGCTCGGCGAACAGGTGCGTGGCGCCCGGGACGATCGCCAGCCGGTTCTCGCAGCCCAGCAGTCGGGCCTGGGCCTGCCGGTTCAGCTCGAGGACCAGATCGTCCCGCGCACCGACGATGAGCAACGTCGGGGCGCGTACCGCGGTCAGCTGCGCCGCGGCCAGGTCCGGTCGGCCGCCCCGYGACACGACGGCCGCGACGGGGAACCCCCCTTCCGCGGCGGCCCGCAGCGCCGCGGCGGCGCCGGTGCTGGCGCCGAAGTAACCAATGGGGAGGGTAGCCGTGACCGGTTGGCCGCGCAGCCAACCGGTCACATCGATCAGCCGCCGGGCAAGCAGCCTGATGTCGAACACGTTCGCCCGGTCACGCTCCTCGTCCGGGGTGAGCAGGTCGAACAGCAGGGTCGCGAGCCCCGCGGCACTGAGGTCGCGGGCCACGAACTGGTTACGTGGGCTGTGCCGACTGCTGCCGCTGCCGTGGGCGAAGACGACCACTCCCCGGGACGGGTCGGGCACGGTGATCCGACCAGCGAGCCGCACTCGACCGACGGGGATGTCGACCTCGACGTCGCCGCCGGACGGGTCGGCTACCGCGCCGCCGACCGGCATCGTCAGCGCGGCCCGGCGCAGCAGGTCGACGACCTCCTCGTCCGGTGTCTGGGAGAAGTCCGCGTAGAACTCGCCGATACCGAAGAAGGCGTCGGGCGTCTGGACGCAGACCACCTCGTCTGCCTGCCGGCGCAGCCAGCCGATCCGGTCACGGGGGGCAACGGGGGTCGCCAGCACCACGTGGGTGGCTCCCTGGGCCCGCACGACCTGGCACGCGACAGAGGCCGTCGATCCGGTCGCGATCCCGTCGTCCACCACGACCACCGTCCGCCCGGCGAGCGGGATCCTTGGCCGGCCGTTCCGGAACCGCCGGGCCCGACGATCAAGCTCCACCAACTCGCGCGCCTGAACCGCGGYGAACTCGTCCGGCCCCACGTTGGCCAGCCGCCGGGCCTCCTCGTTGACGACCCGCACCCCACCCTCGGCGATGGCCCCCATCGCGAGCTCAGGCTGGAAGGGGACACCGAGCTTGCGGACGAGGATGACGTCCAGCGGGGCCTCCAGCGCCCGCGCCACCTCGAACGCGACGGGAATGCCCCCGCGGGGCAGCCCGGCGACAACGACATCACGGCCGCGTAGATGCGCCAGCCGCTGCCCGAGCTGCCGGCCGGCCTCCTCCCGATTATCGAAGATCACGACAACCTCCTCGTGCCGGCCGGGCGGACTCCTCGTGCTCGCCGTCCGGACCGGACATCGTCCTGTGGTTGTCGTTCCCCGGTAGTCGCCGGGATACCGACCCACACCGTCTCGGGGCACCTGCCCCGAGACGAGCGATACACGGCGTGCGGCGTGCGGCGCGTGGCGCGTGGCGCGCGGCGTGCGGTTCGCGGCGTGCGGCGTGCGGCATGAAGATCGTCAAGGCACTCCGGACAGCCGGAATCACCGTGTCCGCATGGGCCTGAGCCGATCTCYGGCGGCCACTTGCGCTCCGACGCCCGGCCGGGCTGCCGTGCATAATAAAGATGTGACGCTCCGTTGGCAGCCCGGCTCCACCCCTCACTGGGCGTGGCGAGAGGTCTGTTGTCCAGGGCGCTGTCGGTGTTGTCCCAGYCCTCGCGTCCACTGAGCCTCGCCGCACGCGCGACGAGCACATCGGTCCTGTAATTCTGGGACCGTTCTGGGCGCGAGGGGCCTCGGAGCTCGGCGCCAGACCTGAACGGATGATCTTTTTGCTCCCGGTGGGAGCAGCTATCGATCATCCGTATTCCCGGACTCCCGTCCTGCCCCGGCCGGTTCGTTCACCGGAGTGCTCCGTGTGCGCTCCCCGGATAACCGGCTGAGCTGTGCGCTCCGCCRGATGAGCCAGGTCGCGCCGTCTCCGTCTTCTCCCGTCACACGCCAGCCCGCTGCCCGCCCCRGTCACCTGTGGCCGCGCCGCCAGGGCCAGCCGGGCTGATCCGGCCCTGGCGGCTGGTCCGGTCCTGGCGGCTGGTCCGGTCCCGACCGGCCGATCCCCCGATGGGGCTTCCCAGACCAGCGCAACTACTGCGTAATCATCACGTAATCACTGTGTAGCTATCGAGAACTATCAGGAAGGCAGCGTTCGCTGTGACCTTCGAGTCGTGGATGGCCCGGTTGCGGAGCGAGGGATACCTCGTCTGCTCGGGGRGCTCCCCGGTGCCCGTCGAGGTACGAGGTGTTCGTCCCGACGGGGTCGGTCTGCTGTTCCGTTGCCGGGGAACGGCGATCCGGCTCGCCCTGTACCGGCCCGGACGGGCGGTATGGCAGATAGCCGTCCGCGACAAGGCGTGGTGCCCGGAGGAGTCCCTGCAGCTGTGGACGCACCACCCGCTCGGCACGCCGGATGTTCCGACCGACGCCCGGCTGGCCTTCCCCCGAGGCACCGAGCCGGACCAGGAGCTCGTCATCGACGGCGCTCGGGTGTGGGGATGGTGCGGCCATGAGGCGGGGCTGCTCCGGCCAGCCGCCGCGGCCCCCCTGTTCGACCGGTTGATGGCCACCGTCGCGAGGTCCGGCCTCGCCCTGTCGGACCTCGCCCTGTCGGAGCGCATCCAGCCAGATCTCACCCGGGAGGTCGCCGTGCCGGCCGCCCGATCGAGGGCTCGGGGCAAGGAGGGCATCAGCATCAGCTGACGGCCGGCCGGAGGTGGCGGTCCATCCGAACCGGGTGGTCGTCACATGGGCTACGCGGTCCTGTAAGCTTCAGATGCTTCCAGGGGGTGTAGCTCAGCCTGGTAGAGCGCCTCCCTCGCACGGAGGAGGCCAGGGGTTCGAGTCCCCTCACCTCCACCAAAGGATTCATACTCGAACCCCGGTCATGATCTTCATGGCCGGGGTCCGTCGTTTCTGGGCCCTCGGATGGGCCCAGTCCCGACCCTTCTGTGATACATGTCACGTCGGCCATATCCGCGAGCCGCAACTCCCGTGTGTGACGTACCACACGTTCCATGGATGCCCAGGGCTGGGCCAGCATCGTGCCGGTCTCTTTTACATCAAGTTCAATGCGCACCAAAAAGGCCCGGTTCAACATCCGCCGGATCTCCGGGGTGGCCTGCTGGTAGATCGCAGGGCCCAGGCGCATCAGGGTGACGGCCTGACGGAAGGTCTCGGAGATGTCTTCGTGCTCGGTTTCGGCTTGGGCAAGAGCCCGCTGGGCGGYCAGCTGCTCCCGGCCGATGCGGTCTTGCTCCGTCTTCAGGAGGTCGAGTGGGATGGCGTCGGCATAGGCCATCTGGACAAGCTTGCGCCGTTGGTCATCCAAGACCTTCATCTGGCGGGCAGCCCGTTGCCGGGTCTCCGCGCGGTCCGCGCTCCCAAGGTTCAACTTGTCTTGGAGGGCGACCTCTGCCGCTTCGGCGTCAACCTCGTGCATCCGCACCCATAGGGGCCAGCCACGGACAACGTTGTCTTCCACGTGATGGGCGGGCAGATACGGCAAGCTGCACTTTCTGCCCTGATGACGGCCACCGCAGACGTAGTAAGCGAACTCGTCGCCATGCTTGCCTTTGACYCCGCCAGTCGTAGAACTCCGGCCGGAAGCGACACAGCCTCCCCACCCTACCTGCCAAGATGATGTGAGACAGAGGTCATCGTCAGCCTAGGCTAGGTATGGCGGGTAGGGAGGGGTTGATCG